>NZ_JBDYKJ010000097.1:0-14644 GCF_040012395.1 Nocardioides sp. 31GB23
TGAGTTCTCAAGAATCAGACGCACACCGTCCCAGCACCTCTCGGCACCAGCGGCGGGGCAACCTGCAGAAACTTACCCGTCCGGGTGTACCGCGTCAACTCCGGGGAGCTGCGCGACACTCGGCTGGCGAGCATCCGCCCCCAGGCACACCGACAGACCTGCCAGCGAGTCCTGCTGCTGGAGGTCTGAGGCGGATGCCTCGGGTCCTGCTGTGCTCCGGTCCGGGCCTTTCGGCCGGCTGCCGGGGCAACGAGAAGAACATTAGGTCGGCCGTCCCGGAAGCGTCAATTCGGGGCGTTCCCACCCTCGGGGAGGCCCGTCCGGCCGGCCACGACGGGGACGATGGCGCGGTGCTTGGCGCGGTGCTCCCCTCCCCCGTCGTGCGTCCCCGCACGCCTTGCGACCTGCCCGCACTGGTGCGCTCGCTCGGCGAGCAGCAGCCCACGTCGTCGTACCCGATGCGGTGGCCGCTGCCCTTCCCGGTCGAGCAGCTCATCGTGCGCGAGGGCCAGGAGCGCTCCTGGGTGGCGGCCCTCGGCGAGCGCGTGGTGGGCCACGTGGGCGTGGGCCGCCCGCGCGGCCTCCCTAGCGAACCAGGACCACCGCGGAGCCGTGCCCGAAGAGACCCTGGTTGGCGGTGATGCCGACCCGTGCCCCCTCGACCTGGCGGCCCTCGGCCTGCCCGCGCAGCTGCCAGGTGAGCTCGCAGACCTGGGCGAGGGCCTGGGCGGGCACGGCCTCGCCGAAGCAGGCCAGCCCGCCCGACGGGTTGACCGGGATCCGCCCACCGATCGTGGTCTCCCCCGCGCGCAGCAGGGACTCGGCCTCACCTCGCGCGCACAGCCCCAGGTCCTCGATCCAGTCGAGCTCGAGCGCCGTCGAGAGGTCGTAGACCTCGGCGACGTCGACGTCCTCGGGTCCGAGGCCGGCCTCCTCGTAGGCCGCCGCGGCCAGGGACTCCTTGAAGGTGTGCTCCGGCTCGGTGCCGCCGCTGGCGTCGGTGGACAGCAGCGGCATGTCGAGGACGGTGTTCGGGAAGGTGGGCGTGACCGTGGAGACGGCGCTCATCCGCACGCTCTCGCCCAGGCCGTGCCGACGGGCGTAGTCGTCGGAGACGAGCACCACCGCGGCGGCGCCGTCGGAGGTCGCGCAGATGTCGAGCAGGTGCAGCGGGTCGCTGACCACCGCGCTGGCCAGCACGTCGGCCACGCTGACCTCCTTGCGGTAGCGGGCGTTCGGGTTGGCCAGCCCGTGCCGCGAGTTCTTCACCTTCACCTGCGCGAAGTCCTCGGGTGTCGCGCCGTGGAGGTCCATCCGCCGGCGGGCGTACATCGCGAAGTAGGCCGGGTTGGTCATGCCCACGAGACGGAAGCGCAGCCAGTCGGGGTCGTCCCAGCGCTCGCCGGCGTTGGGCGCCAGGAATCCCTTGGGCGTGGTGTCGGCGCCCACGACCAGCGCCACCTCGCACAGCCCGGCGAGGATCCGTGCCCGCGCGGTGTCGAGGGCCTGCGCGCCGGTGGCGCAGGCGGCGTACGACGTGGCGATCCGCGCGCCGTTCCAGCCCAGCGCCTGGGCGAAGGTGGAACCGGCGACGTAGCCCGCGTAGCCGTTGCGCACGGTCTCGCCGCCTACCACCAGGTCGACGTCGCTCCACGGGACGCCCGCGTCGCCGAGTGCCTGGCGGGCGGCGTGCACGCCGTACTGCACGAAGCTGCGGCCCCACTTGCCCCACGGGTGCATGCCCACCCCGGCGACGGCGACCCCCCGGTCGGCGGGGCTCACTGGTCGGCCTCCTCGCCCAGCTCGGTGACGTGGCCCGACCCCAGCGGCAGCCACTTCCACACCAGGGCGCCACCCACGGCCTCGGGCTCGACGACGAGCTCGGCCTCGGCGCCCACGCGCAGGTCGTCGACGCCGTAGCCGCGGGCGACCTGGCCGAGCACGACGATGCCCTCGGGCAGCTCGACGGCTGCGATCGCGAACGGCTCGAACGGGTCGGGGGCGGGGTACGGCGGCGGCGGCTGGTACTGCGCGTCGGTGTAGGACCACACCCGCCCGCGGCGCGAGAGCGGAACCCGCTCGAACTCCTCGCCCTCGCACGCCGGGTGGCGGCAGTAGCCGGCCGCGGCGATCGTCGGCGGGAAGTAGACCGTGGCGCAGGTGGTGCACCGCTCGCCGGTGAGCGTGGGGTCGGGGCCGGTGGTGAACCACCCCTCGATGGCAGGTGCGGACATGCGCCCTCCAGAACTAGAACGTGTTCTCACACTAGCCCGGGAGGCGGCGCCGCGGCCACCGCGGTCTCACCCAGCGGCGACGGAGCGGGGTGTCTCAGGCGCGGGCGAGGAAGGCCAGGAGGTCCTGGCGGGTCAGCACGCCCACGGGCTTGCCGTCCTCGTGCACCAGCACCGCGTCGGCGCTCTCCATCAGGCGCACCGCGTCGGTGGCCTCCTCGGCGGCGCCGATGGTGGGCAGCGGCGCCGACATGTGGTCCTCGACCCGGTCGGTCAGGTGGGCGTGGCCGGCGTACAGGGCGTCGAGCAGGGCCCGGTCGGAGACGGAGCCCGCGACCTCGGCGGCCACGATCGGAGGCTCGGCGCGCACGACCGGCATCTGCGAGACGCCGTACTCCTGCAGGATCGCCACGGCCTCGGCGATGGTCTCGTTGGGGTGGGTGTGCACCAGGTCGGGCAGCCGCCCGGACTTGCCGCGCAGCACCTCCCCCACGGTCCGCGAGACGTCGCCGCCCTCGGAGGTGGCGAAGCCGTACTGCGCCAGCCACTCGTCGTTGAAGATCTTGGTCAGGTAGCCGCGCCCGGAGTCGGGCAGCAGGACGACGATGACGGCGTCGGTGCGGCCCTTCTCGGCCAGCTCGTGGGCCAGCTGGCGCGCCGCCACCACGGCCATGCCGCAGGATCCGCCCACCAGCAGCGCCTCCTCGCGGGCCAGGCGGCGCGTCATCGCGAAGGAGTCGGCGTCGGAGACCTCGATGACCCGGTCGGCCACCGAGCGGTCGTAGGTCTCGGGCCAGAAGTCCTCGCCCACGCCCTCGACGAGGTAGGGGCGCCCGTCGCCGCCCGAGTAGACCGAGCCGGCCGGGTCGGCGCCGACCACCTGGACCTGGCGCCCGGCCAGCGCAGCCTGCTCCTTGAGGTAGCGCCCGACGCCGGAGATGGTGCCGCCGGTGCCCATCCCGGTCACGAAGTGGGTGACCCGGCCCTCGGTCTGCTCCCAGACCTCGGGGCCGGTGGTCTCGTAGTGGCTGCGCGGGTTGTGCACGTTGGCGTACTGGTTGGGCTTCCAGGCGCCGGGCTGCGAGGCCAGCCGGTCGGAGACGTTGTAGTAGGAGTCGGGGTGCTCGGGGGCGACCGCGGTGGGGCAGACCACGACCTCGGCGCCGTAGGCCCGCAGCACGTTGCGCTTGTCCTCGCTGACCTTGTCGGGGCACACGAAGACGCACTTGTAGCCCTTCTGCTGCGCCACCATCGCCAGCCCGACGCCGGTGTTGCCGGAGGTCGGCTCGACGATCGTGCCGCCGGGCTGCAGCTCGCCGGAGGCCTCCGCGGCCTCGATCATGCGGGTGGCGATGCGGTCCTTCACCGAGCCGCCCGGGTTGAGGTACTCCACCTTCGCCAGCACGAGGGGGCCGTCGGCCAGCCCGTCGAGGGTGCGGCTCAGGCGCACGAGCGGGGTGTTGCCGATCAGGTCCAGGACGGAGTCGACGTACTGCATGTCCACAATCTAGGACGGCCGGGGGCGCCGCGACCAAACGTGACGACGACCACCGGTCGCTCCGGCGCCTCCGGGGTGGTCCGGTCGGGGTCCGCGCGGTCACTACACTCCCCGGTGTGGGGAAGGCAGCAGCAGCACGCAAGCTCGCGTCCGCCGCGGCCTACGGCGGCGGCGGGCTCTCCGTGCTGGGCGCCGGCCTCTACGGCGTCCTGACCGCCGAGGCCAAGCTGGCCCGCAAGACCATCGGGCCGATCCTCGAGGAGCCGCCGCCCGACCCGACCGGCTGGTACGGCCGCGGCCGGCCCGGTCCGGCGATCAAGGTGGCCCTGCTCGGCGACTCCAGCGCGGCCGGCTACGGCGTCGAGCGGGTCGAGCAGACCCCCGGGGCGCTGCTGGCCAGCGGCGTGGCCGAGCACGCCGACCGCCGCGTCTACCTGCGCGACTTCGCCGTCGTCGGCGCCAAGACCTCCGACCTCGACGAGCAGATCGACCGCGCGCTGCCCATCGAGCCCGACGTCGCGCTGATCCTGGTCGGCGCCAACGACGTCACCCACATCGTCCCGCCCGCCACGTCGATACGGCACCTGCAGGAGGGCGTGCGCCGCCTGCACGAGGCCGGCGTCGCCGTGGTGGTCGGCACCTGCCCCGACCTGGGCACCCTCAAGCCGATCGCGCCGCCGCTGAAGCAGGTGGCCCGCTCGTGGTCGCGCCGGCTCGCGGCCGGCCAGACCATCGCGGTCATCGAGGAGGGCGGGCGCACCGTCTCTCTCGGCTCGGTGCTCGGCCCCGAGTTCGCCGCCGCGCCCGCGCTGCTCTTCGGCCCCGACCAGTTCCACCCCTCCGCCACCGGCTACCGCTCCCTGGTCACCGTGCTGCTGCCCAGCGTGCTGGCCGCCCTCGGCGTGATCGAGGCCGACGAGGAGTCCCTGCAGGCGCTGCGCGGCGAGGGCGTGCTGCCGATCACCGACGCCGCCATCCAGGCCGTCAAGACCCCCGGCACCGAGCTCGACGGCACCCAGGTCGGCGGCGACCGCCGCGGCGTGCGCGGGCTGTGGGTCGAGCTGCGCCACCGCCGGCGCCGCCCCGCGACCGCCGGCGAGACCCCCGACGAGAACGACGACACCGACGTGCCGGTCGACGCCTGAGACCCCTCGCGGCGTACGACGACGGCCCCCGGAGCAGTGCTCCGGGGGCCGTCGTGTGCCGCACCGTGGCGGCGGTGGATCAGTCGTTCTGCAGGATCGCGAGGATGCGCAGCAGGTTGGTGTAGATCCACACCAGGCTGACGCTCAGCGCGAACGCCGCGCGCCAGGACTCCCGCTCGGGGATCCGGTTGGCCACGCCCTGCTCGACGAAGTCGAAGTCGAGGATGAGCATGAAGACACCGAGCACCAGGCCCGCGACCGCGAAGAGCAGGCCCAGGCCACCGAAGCCCAGGAAGCCCATCGCGCTGCCGAACATGCCGAGCACGACCTCGAGCAGGCCCAGGGCCACCATGCCGAACATGGCCGCGACCACGAAGGTGCGGAACTTGTTGCCGACCTGGATGTCGAAGAACTTGTAGGCGGCCAGGGTGCCGGCGAAGGCGGCGAAGGTGCCGATGACCGCCTGCATCACGATCGAGCCCGAGCCCTCGGGCACGAAGGTCTGCTCGATGACCTTCGAGAAGGCACCCATGCCCACGCCCTGGAGCGCGGCGTAGGCCAGCACCAGGCCGGGGCTGACGACCTTCTTGAAGGAGTTGACCATCGAGAGGGCGAACGCGCCGAAGGTGCCGATCATCAGGGCGGCGTAGAGCGAGCTGGCGGCCTCGGTGCTGCCGCGCAGGTCCGGGGTCACGACCCAGGTCGCGAAGGCGGCGACCAGGACCACGCCCAGGGTGATGGCGGTCTTCTGGACCACCGAGTCGATGGTCATGGGGGCGGCCGGCGCCTGCGGGGCGGCGTAGCCGGTGTCACCGGGGGTGCCGGTCCCCCAGGTCGAGGGGTCGGAGCCGTAGCCCCCGGCGTACGTCTGGTTGCCGTAGGCGTTCGCGCCGGAGCGGTTGAACTCCTCCGAGCGCGAGAACACCGGGTTGTTGCTCTTCATTGGTCTCTCCTTGGAGGCCGGGTGGTGGCCGCGTCGACGGCCGCTGTGGTGGTTCCACTGTAGTGGTTCCGACCAGTCCAACGCCGCGGCGGGCGCCGGCGTTCCCCCAAGGCCACGGGGGCGGCTGTGAAGTCGCTGAGAAACGCCGAGCCGGCTCGAGTTCCCGCCGAGCCGGCGCCAGTTCACTCGCACTGGCATGAACTGGCGCCGGCTCGCGAGGAAGTAGCGCCGGCTCGCGAGGAACTGGCGCCGGCTCGGGTCAGCGGCGTACGGCGTGCACGACGGTGTCGGTGACCGTGACCGGCCGGCCGTCGAGGTCCTGCGACCGGGTCGGTGCGTCCGCCGTCCGCAGCTCCCAGTCGGTGTCGTCGAGCAGCGCGGTGACCCGGTCGGGGCCGAAGAGCAGGTCCTCGCCGTGCGGGCGGCGCACGCCGGTGTGCTCGTCGTCGGGGTGGTGGCCCACCACCAGCAGCGACCCGCCGGGCGCCACGGTCGCGGCGAGGGCGGCGTACAGGGCGTCGAAGACCGGGCGGGGCACGTGCAGGAAGAAGACGGAGACCAGGTCGTAGGGGCCGCCGGGCACGGGTTCGTCGAGCAGGTCGACCTGGCGCAGGTCGACCTCGAGACCCTCCTCGGCGGCGCGGGCGGCGGCCCGGTCGAGCGCGACCTGGGAGACGTCGATGCCGGTGACCCGCCACCCGCGGGCGGCCAGCCACAACGCGTCGCCGCCCTCGCCGCAGCCCACGTCGAGGGCCGTGCCGGGCTCCAGGTCGCCGGCCTGCTCGACCAGGCGGGGGTTGACCCGTCCGCTCCAGATCGCGCCCTTCTCGGCGTACCGCTCGTCCCAGGCCCGGGCGCTCCACTGGTGCCGCTCGTCGTGCTCGCTCATCCGCCCATCATGACGGCCGGCCGGGCCCCGCGGGCGCCGAGGGAGGGTGACGGCAGGGCCGGGGACATTCCTCGCGGTCGCAGCGGCACCGCGATCGGCCCTGCCGGGGGCAGGAGCTGCCGGCCACGGATGGGGGGCATGAGTGGCCGGTGCTCGGTTCCCTCCCCACCAGCAGCGTACCCCCGTTCCGTGGTGCCCCCACTGGGACTCGAACCCAGACTGAGCCGCTTTTAAGGCGGTTTCCTCTGCCGATTGGGATACAGGGGCCGTGAGCCTGTCGGCTCAGAGGTAAGTCTTGCGCGCGTAGATGGCGTGCGCACCGGCGGCCCGGTCGACGAAGAGCAGCCCCTGGCAGTGGTCGATCTCGTGCTGCAGGGCGCGGGCCTCGAAGGCGCTGGTCTCGACCTCGACCTCCAGGCCGGTGCCCGGCAGCTGCCCGCGCACGGTCAGGCGCGAGGCGCGCTTCACGTCGCCGGTCAGGTCGGGGACGCTCATGCACCCCTCGCGCGCCTTCTCGTTGCGGCTCGAGGCGACGACCTCGGCGTTGCACAGCACGAACGTGCCGTGGTGCCCGCGGGTCTTGGGGTGCTCGGAGACGTCGACGCAGAACATCTGGGCGCTGACCCCGACCTGCGGGGCGGCCAGGCCCACGCAGCCGGGGCTGACCCGCATCGTGGCGACGAGGTCGGCGGCCAGCTGGACGCTCTCGGCGCTGCAGGGGTCGACCCGCTCCCCCACCGTCGAGAGCACCTCCGCGGGGGCGCGCACGACCTCGAGCACGCGTCCCTCGACGCCCAGGTCGTGCTCGCTCCAGGCCGCGACCGGGTGCTCGCTCACAGCTCGTCGGCCTCGGCCGCGCGCAGCGTGGCGCGCACGCCGAGGCCCGCGGCGGCCTCGTCGATGGCCTGCGACAGCGCGCCGGCATCGGCGTCGGCGGGCAGGTCGATCTCGGCGACGAGCAGGTAGAGGTCGCCGGCCAGCCGGGTGGTGAGGTCGGTGATGTTGCCGCCCACCATCGCGACCCGGCCGATGATCGCCGAGACGATGCCGGCCCGGTCGCCGCCGTGCACGGTCAGCAGCCAGCTCGTGCCCTGCCCCACGGGGGCCGGCTCGGCGTGCGCGTCGTCGACGTCGCGCACGGTGACGGTGAGGGCGCTGTCGGCTGCCAGCGGCGCCAGCGCCTGCTCGATCTCGACGCCGGCCGCGGGCCCGGAGCACACGAGCGTCATCGCGAAGTGCCCCCGCAGCAGCGTCATCGTGGAGTCCTCGATGTTGAGGCCCAGCTCGGCGAGACGGCCGGTGGTCTCGGCGATGATGCCGGGCCGGTCGTGGCCCAGGACGGTGACGGCGTGCAGGCTGGTCGGTGCGGGGTCGGTGCTCACCCGTCCATTCTCGCAAGAGCCGCCGCGCGGCCGAGCACCTCGTCCGTCATCTGCTCGCTCAGCCGCCCCGTGACGGTGTTGTGCGGGCTCGGGTGGTAGCACCCCAGCAGCGGCAGCTCGCGCCCGTCGACGGGCAGGCGGACCTCGGCGGCGTGCCCGAAGCGCGGCCGCGGACGCGGCACGTCGGCGCCCACCCGGGCCAGCGCCGTCAGGGCCGCGGCCCACCCGAAGGCGCCCAGCGCCACCACGACCTCGACGCCGGGCAGGAGCAGTGCGAGCTCCTCGTCGAGCCACGGGGCGCAGGTGTCGCGCTCGGCGGGGGTGGGCCTGTTGTCGGGCGGCGCGCAGCGCACCGCGGAGACCAGGCGGGTGCCGCGCAGCGCCTGGCCGTCGCCGGCGTGGGTGCTGGTCGGGATCGCGGCCAGGCCGACCCGGTGCAGGGAGGCGAAGAGCCAGTCGCCGGAGCGGTCGCCGGTGAAGATCCGCCCGGTCCGGTTGGCCCCGTGGGCGGCCGGGGCCAGGCCCACGACGAGGATGCGCGGGTCGCTCGAGCCCCAGCCGGGCACCGGTCGCCCCCAGTAGTCCTCGTCGGCGTACGCCGCCCGCTTCTCGCGCGCGACCTGCTCGCGCCACGCGACCAGGCGCGGGCAGGCCCGGCAGTCGACCAGGCGGTCCTCGAGCCGCTGCAGCGGGTCGAGCGGCTCGCGGGGCACCTCAGCCGTCGGCCAGCGCCGAGCGCACCAGCGCGGCCGAGAGCCGCGCCACCTCGCCCGGGTCGGCACCGACCACGTCGGCCAGGGCGCCGGGGTCGGTGGGCAGGCCCAGCCCTCCGGCCCGCTCCAGGCCGCGGTCGTCGAAGAACGGCACCAGCTCGGGCCACACGGCCTGGGCCTCGCGGCAGAAGATCCGGGCGCCGGTGGGCCCCACCCGCGGGAACTCCTGCAGCGCCTCGACCAGCGCGTCGCGGTCGCCGTCGGCCTCGCGTCGCAGCCGGCGCAGGTCGCCGCCGTGGTGCTCCTCCAGCAGGGCGGCCGACTCCTCGAGCACCGTGGCGGTGCGCTCGTCGTAGCGGCGGTAGCCGCCGCGGCCCAGGGCGTAGACGCGCTGCTGCCACGTGGCCGAGCGCATCCGCTCGGGCGTGCGCCACCCCGCCCGGAAGAGCTCGTGGGCGGTCGTGGCCGCCACGTCGGCCGAGATCGGCGCCGACGACAGCGTCGCCAGCACCAGCAGCTGGAAGAGCGGCGCCGGCTTGTCGCGCAGCGTGATGCCGGCCTGGTCGGCGTAGGTGCGCCCGTGCTCGGCGAGCAGCTCCTCGAGCACCCCCTCGGGCACCTGGTCGCGGCTCACGTCGTCTCCCCCGCGTGCCGACCTCCCCGGCGCGGCAGCCGGGCCAGCGACCGGGTCGCGGGCCCCTCGAGCACCTCGCCGTCGGCGGAGAACCGCGAGCCGTGCAGGGGGCAGTCGTAGGTCTGCTCGTGGTCGTTCCAGCGCAGCGTCCCGCCCAGGTGGGTGCAGACGGGGAGTGCCGCGCAGCCGCCCGCCTCGGTGGCGGCCCTCGACGGCGGCCGGCGTACGCCGCGCGCGAGGGAGCCGACCTCGCCCGCCGCCACCCCCGCCTGCACGCCGAGGAAGGCGGGCAGGTCGCGCAGCCGCGGCGCACGGGTGTAGAGGTCGCGCGCCCACGGCACCGGCGCACCGGTCTGCTCGCCCGCCAGCGCCAGGCCGGCGGCGACGCCGCTGGTCAGGCCCCACTTGCGGTAGCCCGTGGCCACGCTGACCCGCGACGTCGGCGAGCCCAGGCCGCCCACCAGCGGGAGCCCGTCGAGGGAGACGTAGTCCTGGGCCGACCAGGCGGCCAGCTCGACGGCGTCGGAGAAGTGCTCGGCGGTCCAGGAGCGCAGCCGGTCGACGCGGGTGGACTCCCGGCGGCCGCGTCCGGTCTCGTGCCCCTCGCCGCCCACCAGCAGCAGGCCGCTGCCGTCGAGCTCGCCCCCGCGCCACGACCGGCCGGGCGAGCCCGCCGAGAGCGCCATCACCTCGGGCGGCGCGGGGTGGCGGTAGGCCACCAGGTAGCTGCGCTGCGGCGTCAGCCGGGCGAAGTGCAGGCGGCGGTCGACCACGGGCGTGCCGGTGGCGAGCACCACGTGCTCCCCGCGCACGTCGAGGCCGTCCTCGCCCAGCACGTGCACCACCTCCCCGCGCTGGCGCAGCCGCTGGACCCGGCGCCCGGTCAGCAGCCGGCCGCCGCCGGCGCGCACCCGGTCGAGCAGCGCCAGCACCAGCGCGACGGGGTCGAGCTGCAGCTGGTCGGCCAGCACGGTGGCCGCGTGGGCCGGCACCGGCAGGTCGGGCGTGCCGCGCCAGGCGACGTCGAGGCCGAGGGAGGCGGCCGCCTCGTGCTCCTCGCGCACCGTCGGCACCTCCTCGGGCGCGGCGGCGTACGTCACGGCGTCACGGCGCTCGGCCGGCACGCCGGTCTCCTCGCAGAAGGCCGCCACCCAGTCGAGGGCGGCCAGGCTGCTCTCGACGTACGCCTCGAGGCGCCGGCGACCGCCGGAGCCGTGCTGGCTGGTCAACGACGACAGGGTCGTGCCCTGCAGCGCCGAGACCTTGCCGGTGGTGCGCCCGGTCGTGACCGCTCCCGGGTGGCGCGCCTCGACGACGAGCACCGAGCGCCCGGCCCGCACCAGCGCCAGCGCGGTCGTCAGGCCGGTGACGCCGGCCCCGACGACGACCGTGTCGAAGGTCTCGTCGGGGCCCGCCTGCCCGGGATCCGGGTCGGCCGGCTGGGTCGGGGGGTGTCCCCGGTGCTGCCACCACACGCTCTCGGCGCTCATCTGCACTCCTGGACGGGTCGAGGGGCCGGACCCGTCCCAGCCTGCGACAACCCCCGCCGGGCACGACTCACCCCCAGGGAGGTCGCGTCGACCCCCGTCGGCCGCGCACCGTGGGGCACTGGCTCGCCGGGGACCCCGGTGAGCGCTGGAGCACGTACGACGACGAGCAAAGGGAGCACCCCCCATGAAGGCAGTCACCTGGCAGGGCCCGTCCAAGATCAGCGTCGAGGACGTGCCGGACCCCACCATCCAGGACCCCTCCGACGCGATCGTCGAGATCACCACCACCGGTCTCTGCGGCTCGGACCTGCACCTCTACGAGCCCCTGGCCCCGTTCATGACCCCCGGCGACATCGTCGGCCACGAGCCGATGGGCATCGTGCGCGAGGTCGGGCCCGGGGTCAGCAAGCTCAAGGTCGGCGACCGGGTCGTGGTGCCGTTCAACATCAGCTGCGGCAGCTGCTGGACCTGTGAGCGCGGCCTGTACTCGCAGTGCGAGACCACCCAGAACCACGAGCACGGCACCGGCGCCAGCCTCTTCGGCTTCAGCAGCCTCTACGGCGCGGTGCCCGGCGGGCAGGCCGAGCTGCTGCGCGTGCCGTTCGCCGACTTCCTGCCGGTCAAGGTGCCCGAGGGCCCCGTCGACGACCGCTTCGTCTTCCTCTCCGACGTGCTGCCCACGGCCTGGCAGGGCGTCGAGTACGCCGACTGCCCCGCCGACGGCACCCTGCTGATCATGGGCGCCGGACCGATCGGCGACATGGCCGCGCGGATCGCGATGCACCGCGGCATCCGGGTGATCGTGGTCGACCGCGTGCCCGAGCGGCTCGCCCGGGTGCGGGCCCGCGGCGCGGAGACGATCGACCTCGACGCCGTCGACGACGTCGCCGAGGAGGTCCGCAGCCGCACCGGTGGGCGCGGCGCCGACGCGGTCATCGACGCGGTGGGCATGGAGGCGCACGGCAACCCGGTGGCCGAGAAGGCGATCAAGGCCGTGGGGCTGCTGCCCGACGCGGTGGCCAAGCCGCTGATGATGTCGGCCGGCTTCGACCGGCTCGCGGCGCTGCACGCCTCGCTCGACGCCGTACGTCGCGGCGGCACCGTGTCGCTGCTCGGCGTCTACGGCGGCGCCGCCGACCCGATGCCGCTGATGCAGATGTTCGACAAGCAGCTGCAGCTGCGGATGGGCCAGGCCAACGTGCGCCGGTGGACCGACGACATCATGCCGCTGTTGGTCGACGACGCCGACCCGCTGGGCACCGAGCAGTTCGTGACCCACCGGCTCCCCCTCGCCGAGGCGCCGGAGGCCTACGCCAAGTTCCAGGGCAAGCAGGACGAGATGATCAAGGTCGTCTTCACGCCCTGACCGACCCCACGGCCCCACGACGAGAGCCGCCCGCCCCGGGAGTCCCGGGACGGGCGGCTCTTCGTCGTCGTGGAGACCGGCTCAGGGAGCCGGCGGCATCGAGTTCTGGCGCCTCGCGGCCTCCACGGCGTCGGAGGCGACCTCGCCGGCCTTCTCCTTGACCGTGTCGGTGGCGCGCTGGGTGGCGTCCTGGACCCGCGGGTCGCGGCGGACCCGCGCTGCGCCCGCCTTGATCTGCTCGTAGCGCTCGTGGCCGGCGCGGGCGCCGAGCACGTAGCCGGCGCCGGCGGCGATCAGCATCGGGATCTTCTTCATGGGTCTGGTCCTCTCGTCGGTGACCCGGTCCCCCTACCCGCTGTGCGGCGGCTCAATCCACCTCAGGGGGAGGGCTGAGCCGAGCGCTGGGCGAGGTCCCAGGCGATCCCGTCGAGGATGTCGCTCTCGCTGACGACCAGCTCGGTGGCCCTGGTGCGCGCCAGCACCCGCGACACGATCAGCGCGCCGGCGGCGATCACGTCGGCGCGGCCGGGGTGCATCCACGGCAGGTCGAGGCGCTGCTCGACGCTGAGGCCGACCAGCCGGTCGCACTCGCGGTGCACCTCGGCGACGTCGAGCACCTGCTGGTCGATCAGCGCGCGGTCGTAGGCGGCCAGGGCGAGCACGCCGGCGGCCAGGGTGGTGATCGTGCCGGCCACCCCGACCACGCTCAGGGCGTCGCCGGCGGCCACCGGGCACTGGTCGAGGGCCGCGTCGACGTCGGCCACGCAGGCCGCGACCTCCTCGGCGCTCGGCGGGTCGGAGTGCAGGTGCCGCTCGGTGAGCCGCACCGAGCCGATGTCCATCGAGTGCGCCTGGTCGGGCCGGTCCTGCTCGGCGCCGGCGTGGCCGAGCACCAGCTCGGTCGAGCCGCCGCCCACGTCGACGACGAGCACCGGGGCAGCCGGGGTCTCGCGCAGCACCCGCACCGAGCCGGCCCAGGCCAGCCGGGCCTCCTCGCCGCCGGTGAGCACCTCGGGGCGCACGCCCAGGCGCTGCTCGACGCCGTCGCCGAACTCCTCGGCGTTGTCGGCGTCGCGGGTCGCCGAGGTCGCGCAGAAGCGGGTGTGCACCGGGTCGACCCGGTGCTCGCGCACCAGGGCGGCGTACTCGTCGACGGCCGCGAAGGTGCGCGCCAGGGCCGCCTCGGCCAGCCGGCCGGTGCGGTCGACGCCCTCGCCGAGGCGCACCATCCGCGACTCGCGGGCCACTTCGGTGGCGGTGCCCGCCTCGACGTCGACGTCGGCGACGAGCAGCTTGACGGTGTTGGTGCCGCAGTCGACCGCGGCTACACGCACGGGCCGGGCTCCCACCAGGCGCCGAGCGCGTCGAGGACCTCGTCGCCGAGCGGGTTCACGCCGCGGCCCTGGGCCAGGGACTGGCCGGCCAGCACGTGCAGGCACTTGACGCGGTCGGGCATCCCGCCCGCCGAGATGCCCTCGATCTCGGGCACGTCGAGGCCGGCGGCCCGGCCGATCTCGGTGCGCGCGGCGAGGTAGCGCTCGTGGGCGGCGGCGTACGCCGCGGCCAGCTCCTCGTCGTCGGCGAGGCGCGCCTCCATCTCCTTCATCAGTCCCGAGCCCTCGAGGGTGCCGATGCGCGAGGCCGCGCGCGGGCAGGTGAGGTAGTAGGTGGTCGGGAACGGCGTGCCGCTGGGCAGCCGCGGCACCGTGGTCACCACGTCGGGGTTGCCGCAGGGGCAGCGGTGCCCGACCTCGGCGATGCCGCTGGCCGAGCGGCCGAGCTGCTCGTCGACGACCGCCTGGTCGGCCGGGTCGATGCCGGGCAGCCGGTCGGTCGGCTGGTCGCTCACTGCTGCTCCTCGGAGCCGTCGATCTCGGTCAGGGGCGGGGTGCCGGGGTTGCGCGGCGGGTTGCCGGCCAGCAGCACCGAGGCCCAGGCGTCCTCCCAGAAGGCCGGCTCGACCTCGGGGCCGACCTGGTCGGGGTCGGCGAGCTCGGCGGCCGGCTCGAGCGGCTCACCGTTCTCGTCGAGCACGACGTACGACGTCTCGCCGGGCATCACGTAGCCCAGCTCGCGCGCCTCCTGGGTGACGTAGGCGGGGTCCTCCCAGCGGCGCATCTCGCGCTCGAGGTCGGAGATGCTGGCCTCGGTCTCGGCGATCTCGGCGCGCAGCGCGTCGAGCTCGCTGCGCTGCTGCAGGTAGGCGCGCGCCGAGCTGGCGTAGGAGACGGCCAGCACCGCGACCACCAGCACCAGCACCGCCGCGCGACCGGTCGGTCGGGGGCGACGGCGGGGCGTGGCACCCGTGGGAGGGGTCGGCCCGGGGGGGGGGGGGGGGGGGGGGGGGGGGGGG
>NZ_JBDYKJ010000098.1:0-14599 GCF_040012395.1 Nocardioides sp. 31GB23
GCGCGGGGGGGGGGCGGGGGGTCCGGCGCCGGCGCCGGCCCCGGGCTCGTCCCGCGCCTCGCCCATGCCCAGGGGCGGGAGGTCGCGGAAGCGCTCCACCAGCTCGAGGCCCTGCTCGGCCCAGGCGACCTCGGCGCGCGCCTGGGCGATCATCCCGTCGTAGGCGTAGACCTTCCAGGCCACGATCCGGTCGTGCTGCTCCGCGGGGTAGCGCCGCAGCCGCTGGACCAGCGTGGGGTTGGTGCGCTCCACGAGCGAGACGCGCACCTGCTCGAGCATCCGCAGGCGCTCCAGGTGCACGTCCCGGTGCACGCCCAGCACCTCGCGGGCGGCCTCCGGCGAGGCCCACTCCAGGTAGGCCGCCCGGAGGTACGCCGGGTCCCGCTGCGGGCGCGGGCGCGTCGGCGACTCGATCCAGGCGCGCAGCTCGGCCAGCCCCGTCTCGGTGATGCGGTAGCGCTTCTTGGTGCCCCGCCCGCCGTCGGGCAGCTCGTCCACGTCGAGCAGGCCGAGGTCGGCCAGCCTGCGCAGCTCGGGGTAGATCTGCGAGTCGGGCGCGTGCCACACGTGCTCCACCGACCGGCCGAAGTCGGTCGAGGCCTCGTAGCCGGTGCGCTCACGCCCGCTCAGGAGGGACAACAGCGCATGTCGCAGGCTCACGCCCGCAGCCTAGTGGTCGGGAAAGTACCTATAGACATAGGGATCGATCCCGCTTACCGTGATGAGGGTTACATCCCTATGCACGTAGTGACTTCTGATCGAGGAGCCCCATGGACACGCCCCCGCGCTCGGTGACCGCGAAGGTCTTCGACTTCCCCCGCAACGCCTGGTACGCCGCCGCCTGGGACCACGAGGTGAGCGCCCGCACGCCCCTGGCCCGCACCATCGCCGGCGTCCCGATGGCGATGTGGCGCAGCACCGACGGCGCGGTCAGCGCGCTCGCCGACGCCTGCTGGCACCGCCTGGCGCCGCTGTCCATGGGCACGATCCACGGCGACGAGCTCCAGTGCCCCTACCACGGCCTGCGCTACAACCCGGCCGGGCGCTGCACGTCGATGCCGGCCCAGCGCACCGTCAACCCGAGCGCGGCGGTCCCCTCCTTCCCGGTCGTCGAGCGGCACCGCTACGTGTGGGTGTGGCCGGGCGATCCCGACCTCGCCGACCCCGACCTGGTGCCCGACATGCACCAGATGGAGCACCCCGACTGGGCCGGCGACGGCCTGACCATCGCCGCGGGCTGCAACTACCAGCTGGTCCTGGACAACCTGATGGACCTCACGCACGAGGAGTTCGTGCACTCCTCGAGCATCGGCCAGGACGAGCTCAGCGAGTCGGAGTTCGAGGTCACCCGCGACGGCGACCGGCGGGTCACGGTCTCGCGCTGGATGCGTGACATCGACCCGCCGCCGTTCTGGCTCAAGAACATGCGCGACAAGTTCCCGGGGTTCAGCGGCAAGGTCGACCGCTGGCAGATCATCCACTACGAGGCCCCCGGCACCATCTGCATCGACGTGGGGGTGGCCAAGGCCGGCACCGGTGCGCCCGAGGGGGACCGCTCCCAGGGCGTCAACGGCTACGTCATGAACACCATCACCCCCGAGTCGGCGCGCACCAGCCACTACTTCTGGGCGTTCATGCGCAACTACCGCCTCGACAGCCAGCTCATCACCACCCAGCTGCGCGAGGGCGTGCACGGCGTCTTCGCCGAGGACGAGGAGATGCTGGTGGCCCAGCAGCGGGCGATCGACGCCAACCCCGACCACGCCTTCTACAGCCTCAACATCGACGCGGGCGGCATGTGGGTGCGCCGGATCCTCGACGAGATGCTGGCCCTCGAGGGCCGCGGCAACGACGCCGACGCAGCGGTCACCGCGCTGCGCCCGGCCGCGAACGGCTGAGCGCGATGGCCATCGACAGCGTCATCAGCTGGGGCACCGCCGAGGTGGTCGCCAGCGAGGAGGTCGCCGAGGGCGTGCGCCGCGTGGTGCTCGCCCCCGACCGCCCCGTCCCGGCCCGGCCCGGCAGCCACGTCGACATCCGCCTCGCCGCCCGGGACGGCGAGCCGGGCCCCGCCTCGCTGACCCGGTCCTACTCGGTGGTGGCCAGCGAGGACGGCGGGCGACGGCTCACCCTGACCGTCCAGCTGGCCGACCCGGGGCGGGGCGGCTCGCGGCGCGTGCACGCCCTGCGCGTCGGCGACCGCCTGCCGGTCACGGCCCCCCTGCAGAACTTCCCGCTCGGCGTCGGAGCCGCGCGCTACGTCCTGCTGGCCGGCGGCATCGGCCTGACCGCCACCATCGCGATGGCCCGCACCCTGCGGGCGCGCGGCGCCGACTACCGCCTCGTGCTGGCCGGACGCCGGCGCGAGGTGCTGCCCTACCTCGACGAGCTCGCGGCCGAGCACGGCGACCGGTTCACCCTGCACACCGAGGCCGAGGGCGGACGGCTCGACGTCGCCGACCTGGTCGCCGAGGTCGCCGACGGCGCCCACCCGGGACGCACCGAGCTCTACATGTGCGGGCCCATCGCGATGATGGACGCGGTCCGACGGGCCTGGGCCGACGCCGCGCTGCCACCGACCAACCTGCGCTTCGAGACGTTCGGCAACAGCGGCTCGTGGGAGCCGCAGGAGTTCCGGGTCCGGGTGCCGCGGCTGGGCACGACCGTCCAGGTCACGCCCGGCAGCACCGTCCTGGAGTCGCTCGAGGCCGCCGGCGTCGCGGTGATGGCCGACTGCCGCAAGGGCGAGTGCGGGCTCTGCGTGGCCCGTGTGCTGGACCTCGAGGGCCGGCTCGACCACCGCGACGTCTTCCTCGACGACGACCAGAAGGCGGCCGGCGACCGGTTGTGCCTGTGCGTCTCCCGGGTCGCGGTGCCCGACCGCGCCGCAACCCGCCCCACCGACACCCGCACCACCGACCCCGCGCCCTGCGGCGTCCTGACCCTGGAGCTGCCATGAGCACCCCCGTCGCACCACCTGCCCCGACCCTGCGCGCACGCATCGACGCGGCACCGATGTCGCGCTTCCAGTGGGGCGTCATCGCCCTGTGCACCCTGTTGAACACGCTCGACGGCTTCGACGTGATGGCGATGGCGTTCACCGCCGCCGGCGTCGGGTCCACCTTCGCCCTCAGCGGCACCCAGATCGGCCTGCTGCTCAGCGCCGGTCTGGTCGGCATGGCGGCCGGATCGATGCTGATCGCGCCCCTGGCCGACAGCCTGGGGCGCCGCACCGTCGTCCTGGCGTGCGTGGCGCTCTCGGGGATCGGCATGGTGGGCAGCGCGCTGGCGCCGACCGCCCTGACCCTCGGTGGCACCCGGGTGCTGACCGG
The DNA here is from genome assembly GCF_040012395.1 of Nocardioides sp. 31GB23. Classification (NCBI taxonomy): domain Bacteria; kingdom Bacillati; phylum Actinomycetota; class Actinomycetes; order Propionibacteriales; family Nocardioidaceae; genus Nocardioides; species Nocardioides sp. 31GB23. Next base: position 3,333 of record NZ_JBDYKJ010000098.1, read on the forward strand.
GCTCGGCGTCGGCGGCATCCTGGCGTGCACCAACGTCATCGCCAGCGAGTTCGCCAACGCCCGCAGCCGGGGCCTGTCCATCGGCATCTACACCGCCGGCTACGGCGTCGGCGCGATGGTCGGCGGTCTCGCGGCCGTCGCGCTGCAGGACTCCTTCGGCTGGCGCGGCGTCTTCTGGACCGGCGCGACCCTCACCCTCGGCGCCCTGGTGGTGCTCGTGCGGCTGCTGCCGGAGTCGGTCGACCTGATGGTGCACCGCGGCCGCGACCGCGACCTGGCTCGCGTCAACGCCACCCTGGTGCGGATGCGGCAGGAGCCGCTGACCTCGCTCTCCGCAGCCACCACCGACACGGGTACGGCCACGGGCGCGGACACGGCTCCGCGGGTCCGCCTCTCGGCCCTGCTGACCGGGGGCCAGCACCGCTCGACGCTGCTGGTCTGGCTCGCCTTCTTCTGCACCATGTTCGGCTTCTACTTCGTCAACAGCTGGACCCCCACCCTGCTCGCCGACGCGGGGCTCTCCTCCGACCAGGCGGCCGGCGGTGGCATCGCCCTGGCGATCGGCGGCGCCCTCGGCTCGATCCTCTACGGCGTCGTGACGGCGCGCGCCGACCAGCGCCTCGTCCTGATCGGCTTCACGCTGCTCGCCGCCGTCGCCATGGCGACCCTGGTGCTCAGCACCGCCGTGCTCGTCGTCGCGCTGTTCGTCGGGGTCCTGGTGGGCGCCCTGGTCAACGGCTGCGTGGCCGGTCTCTACACGGTCACCCCCGCCCTGTACGGGACCCGGACCCGGGGCACCGGCATGGGCTGGGCCATCGGCATCGGGCGCATCGGCGCCATCCTGGCGCCCCTGGTCACCGGTCGGCTGGTGGACGCCGACTGGGGCGCCACCCAGCTCTACGTCGGTGCCGCGCTGGTGCTCAGCGTCTCCGCGATCGCGGTGGCCCTGCTCCCCCGCGGCGGCAGCGCCCGACCCGCCGGCGCCACCCGCCGTGCGGTGACGGTCCGCGCCTGACCCGCACCCCGACCCGCATCCCCGGGCGAGGCCTGGGGCGCCGCACGTGGCGCCTCAGGCCTCGCCCATCTCCGAGAGCACCCGCTGCGCGATCCGGAAGGCCGTGTTGGCGTCGGGGACGCCGCAGTAGATCGCGGTCTGCAGCAGCAGCTCCTTGATCTCCTCGACCGACACCCCGTTCGTGCGGGCGGCCCGCACGTGCATGGCCAGCTCCTCGTGGTGGCCGCGGGCGACGAGCGCGGTCAGCGTGATCAGCGAGCGCGAGCGCCGATCGAGGCCGGGGCGGGTCCAGATGCTGCCCCAGGCGTACTCGGTGATGAGCTCCTGGAACTCACTGGTCAGGTCGGTGGCCGCGGCGGTGGCCCGGTCCACGTGGGCGTCGCCGAGCACCTCGCGCCGCACCTCCATGCCCGCCGCGCGCACCTGCGCGAGGCTCATCTCGTCGCGCGCCGGCGCGACCGGGCCCAGCGCGTGCTCGCGCACGAGCCTGGCCACCTCGTCGGGCGCCTCCGCGGGCGCGAGGTGGGCGACCCCGTCGAGCACCACGAGCCGGCCGTCCCGCACGCCGTCCGCGACCTCGCGCAGCGACTCCGGCGGGGTGGCGACGTCCTCGGCGCCCGCCACGGCCAGCACGGGCGTCGCGATGCGGTCCAGCCGGTCTCGCACGTCGAACGTGGCCAGGGCCGAGCAGACCGCGGCGTAGCCCTCGTCGTCGACCTCGGACAGGGCGTGCAGCAGCGCGGAGCCCGCCTCCGGCGAGCGCTCCAGGAACCCCTCCCCGAACCAGCGCTGCGCCGACCCGCTCACCAGGGCGGGCGTGCCGCTGGCCCGCACGAGCTCGATGCGCTCGCGCCACGACTCCTCGGAGCCGATGCGGGCGCCGGTGCACAGCAGCGTGGCCGACTGCACCCGCCCGGGAGCGTCGAGCAGCAGCTGCAGGCCGACCGCGCCGCCGACCGAGTCGCCGGCGTAGTGGAAGGGGGCCGGCTGCAGGCCGCCGGCGACCTCGTCGACCACCGCGAGCACGTCGCGGGCCAGGCTGCGCATGCTGACGGGGTCCTCCCCCACCGGCACGCGGTTGTGCCCGTGGCCGGGCAGGTCCCACGCGACCACCTGGAAGTCCTGGGCCAGGTGGGCCGCGGCGCGCGACCACAAGGTGGTGGCCGTGGTGCCGAGCGAGGGCCCCAGCACCAGGAGCGGCAGGTCGGGGCGGCCTCCGAGACGGACGGCGGTGACGGTCACAGGTGCTCCTCGTGCGGGGTCGGGTGATCGGTTCGCAGGTGTGGTCGGGCCCGCTCGAGCGCCTCGTCGACGAGGTCGTCGGCGAGGCCGACGTACGTCGGCGCGGGCTCCCGGCCGCCCAGCGCGGCCAAGGAGCGCTGCTCGGCGCGCACCTGGTGCTCGACCTCGGCCAGCCGCGCCGCCATCCGCTCGGTGTCGACCACCAGCCCGCGCAGCAGGTCGCCCGTGTGGCAGGACGCGACCAGGGTGCGGCGCAGCAGCAGCGCCAGGGGGTGCCACTCGAGGTGCCAGCCGCCGTCGGCTCGCTCGTCGACCTGCTCGGCCGAGGCCAGGTGCAGCGACGAGAGCTCGCCGGGAGCCGCGAGCGCGGCGCGGCGCACCAGCACCGCCAGGGTCGGGTTGGCCTTGTGCGGCATCGCGGAGGAGCCCCCGGCCGAGCCGTCGCGCAGCTCGCCGACCTCGGGGCGGCCCAGCACCAGCACGTCGTTGGCGATGCGTCCCCAGGCCGCCGTGGCCGCCGCCGCGGCCTCGCCGGCGCGGACCATCGGCGTGCGCCGGGTGTGCCACGGCGCCGCGGGCTCCAGGTCGAGGGCGTGAGCGAGGTCGGCGCGCAGCCGCCTCGCCCCGGGACGGCCGGCGAGCTCGACGAGCGAGGCGAGCGTGCCGCCCGCGCCGCCGAGCTGCACCGGCCAGCGCAGCGCGGCCAGGGCGTCGTCGGCGTCGAGGACCCCGTGCAGCCAGCCTGCGACCTTGGCGCCCAGGGTGCTCGGGACGGCCGGCTGGGTCAGGGTGCGCGCCAGCATCGGGGTGTGCCGGTGCGTGTCGGCCAGGTCCACCAGCGCCCGCACCTGCCCGGCCACCTCGACGCGCACCCGGCGCACGGTGTCGCGCGCGCAGAGCACGGTCGCGGTGTCCAGGACGTCCTGGCTGGTCAGCCCCCGGTGGACCCAGGTCGCCGCGGGCTCGGGCAGCAGCTCGCGCAGCCGCCCCACCAGCGGGATCACCGGGTTGCCCCCGGCCTCGGCCGCCACCGCCAGCTCGTCGCGGTCGAGATCGGGCAGGACCGCGCGCACGTCGGCGTCGAGGCACCCGCCCGGGGCCGCGCCCACCCGCACCAGCGCACCGAGCCAGGCGTGCTCGACCTCCACCAGCTGCTCGAGCAGGCTCTGGTCCAGCATCGCCGATCCGGCCCGGTGGTCGCCGGGCCACCACAAGGAGCTCACCTCAGGAGTGTCCCGGATAGGTCAGGAAGACCGTCTCCCCCACGCCCTGGAGAGTGATGTCGAAGCGCAGGCCGTCGTCGTCGCGCTCGCACAGGAGCGTGCCGGCCCGCTCGCCCACCGAGTCGAGCAGCGCGTCGGGCACCGCCCCGGGGGTCTCGTCGAGCGGCAGGTAGGCGCGGGTGAAGAGGCGGTTCAGCAGCCCCCGCGCGAAGACGGTCACGGCGAAGAAGGGGAGCGCGCCCTCGACCCGGCCCGGGGCGACCGTGGTGAAGGTGTAGCGGCCGGTGCGGTCGGTCGTCGAGCGCCCGAAGCCGGTCAGCACATGGCCGTCGCGCCGCAGCGAGCCGGGGCGCTGGAGCACCCGGCCGTGGGCGTCGGGCTGCCAGATCTCGACGAGGGCGTCCTGGAGCCCCTGGCCGTGCCCGTCGCGGACGGTGCCGTGCAGCAGCACCGAGCCGGGAGTCCCGGGCGCGACCAGGTCGCGGTCGCCGTCGTAGGGCAGGGCGTAGTGGAAGAACGGGCCCACGGTCTGCCCGGGCGTGGGGTGCAGGCGGCTCATCGCGCGCCTCCCTTCCCCGAGTCCTGCTCGGGCTCGGTGTCGGCCTCCAGCGGCGTGCGGTGCGCGCCGGTGAGCACGATGTCCCACCGGTAGCCCGTGGACCACTCGTGCTGGGTGACGTCGTGGTCGTAGGTGGCGACGAGGCGCTCGCGGGCGCGTGGGTCGACGATCGCCTGGTAGATCGGGTCGAGCGCGAAGAGCGGGTCGCCCGGGAAGTACATCTGGGTGACCATCCGCTGGGTGAAGTCGGTGCCGAACAGCGAGAAGTGGATGTGCGCGGGCCGCCAGGCGTTGTGGTGGTTGCGCCACGGGTAGGGGCCCGGCTTGATCGTGGTGAAGCGGTAGTGCCCCTCGTCGTCGGTCAGGCAGCGCCCCATGCCGGTGAAGTGCGGGTCCAGAGCGGCGGGGTGCTGGTCGCGCTGGTGCACGTAGCGTCCCCCGGCGTTGGCCTGCCAGATCTCGACCAGCTGGCGGCGCACGGGGCGCCCGTCGCCGTCGACCACCCGGCCGGTGACCACCATCCGCTCGCCCACCGGCTCGCCGCCGTGCTGGACGGTCAGGTCGGCCTCGAGCGGGTCGACGTCGCGCTCGCCGAAGCAGGGCGCCCAGAGCTCCACGCCCTCGGGGTCGACCTGGACCGGCGCCTTGGTCGGGTGCCGCAGCAGGCTCGAGCGGTACGGCGCGTAGTCCAGGCGGGGCTGCGTCTCCTCGACCCCGGAGCGCTCGTGCTCGGCCGAGATGCGAGCCATCTCCTCCGAGAGCTGCGACTGGGGCTCCAGGCCGCTGGCCGGATCCCGCGCCACCTGGGGGACGTTGGACTGGGTGGTGTCGTTCACCGTCCCACCGTAAGGGCCACGGCTCGGCCACCACCTCCCCTCACTTCCACTGACCGGAAGTACCCCCGGACATCGCCGACCCGGCCCGAATCTCCCGCCGACCCGGCCCGGATCTCCCGCCGACCCGGCCCGGACTTCCGGCCCGGCCGGCGCGGGACGTGCAGACTGGAGCCATGGCCGGCAACTCCGGCGCCGTCGGCGCATCCGTCACCTCCCGCGCGCTCTCGCTGCTGGCCGCGTTCGACGAGAACCACCGCCGGCTCCCGCTCTCGGAGCTGGCCCGTCGCGCGGGGATGCCGCTCACCACCGCCCACCGCCTGGTGGCGGACCTGCTCGAGTTCGGCGCCCTGAACCGCACCCCCGAGGGCGACTACGTGGTGGGCCGCCGGCTCTGGGACATCGGGCTCCTCGCGCCAGTGCAGACCGGGTTGCGCGAGGTGGCCTCCCCCTACCTGCACGACCTGTTCGGCGCCACCCGGGCCACCGTGCACCTCGCGGTGCGCGACGGCACCGAGGTGCTCTACGTCGACCGGCTGCGGGGCAACGCCTCGGTGCCCGTGGTCAGCGCCGTGGGCTCCCGGCTGCCGCTGCACACCACCGGGGTCGGCAAGGTGCTCCTGGCCCACGCACCGGCCGAGGTCGAGCGCGCCGCGCTCGCCGACCTCCGGGCCGTGACCCGCTACACGATCACCCAGCCCGGCACCCTGCGCCGCCAGCTGGGCCGGGTGCGTCGCGAGGGCTGGGCGACCACCGCGGAGGAGATGAGCCTGGGAGCGTGCTCGGTGGCCGTGCCGGTCGTGCAGCGCGACGAGGTCGTGGCCGCCCTCGGCCTGGTGGTGGCCTCGCTGCGCACCGACCGCCCGCGACTGGTCGCCGCGCTCGAGGTCGCGGCCCGCGGCATCGGGCGGGCGCTGCAGCGGCTGCCGCCCGTGGCCCCCGGCGAGCGCTGAGCGCCCCCGGCCGGCGGGCGGGTCCTACTGGGGCCAGCCGGTATACCCCTCGGCGAGGTACGTCGCACCGGCGCGCGAGGAGACCAGCGAGGCGAGCTCGCCGAGCTGGCGGCGCTCGTCGAACTCCGACGAGCCGTCCCCGCGGTGCAGCATCGTGGTCATCCAGTAGGAGAAGTGCTGGGCCTTCCACACGCGCGCCAGGGCCCGGTCGGTGTAGCCGGCGAGCGCCGCGTCGTCGCCCTCGACCATCACCTGCTCGATGACCTCGGCCAGCACCTTGACGTCCTGGAGCGCCAGGTTGAGGCCCTTGGCGCCGGTCGGCGGCACGGTGTGGGCGGCATCGCCCGCCAGCACCAACCGGCCGTGCTGCATGGGGGTCTGCACGAAGCTGCGGAACGGCAGCACCGACTTCTCGATGACCGGCCCCTCCTGCAGGCGGTAGCCGTCGGCGCCGGCCAACCGGTGCTGCAGCTCGGACCAGATGCGGTCGTCCGACCAGGCCCCGGGGTCCTCCTGGGGGTCGCACTGGAAGTACATCCGCTGCACCGACTCGGTGCGCTGGCTGATCAGGGCGAAGCCGCGGTCCGAGCGGGCGTAGATCAGCTCCGAGGAGCTCTTCGGGGCCTCGCACAGGATGCCGAACCAGGCGAAGGGGTACTCGCGGAAGAAGCGCTCGTTCCCGACCACCAGGTCGCGGCACACGCTGCGTGAGCCGTCGGCGCCCACCACCATGTCGGCCAGGACCTCGTGCTGGGCACCGTCGGCGTCGACGTACGCGACGCGGGGGGCGGTCTCGACGTCGCTGACCGCGGTCTGGCTGATCCCGTAGCGCAGGTCGCCGCCGTCGCGCACCCGCGCCCGGTGCAGGTCGACGAAGACCTCGGTCTGGGGATAGAGCCACACCGAGGCGCCCACCAGGTCCTCGAAGTCGAGGTGGTGGCTCTCCCCGCCGAAGCGCAGGTAGATCCCGCCGTGCCGGTCGCCCTCGGTCAGCACCCGCTCCTGCCCCGCGGCGTAGACGCCGGTGTCGGTGAGCAGCCGCACGCTGTCGGGCTCGAGGATGCCGGCGCGGTGGGTGGTCTCGATCTCGTCGACGCTGCGGTGGTCCACGACCACCGAGTCGATGCCGACCCGGTGCAGGAGGTGGCTCAGCAGCAGCCCTGCGGGGCCTCCGCCGACGATCGCGACCTGCGTGCGGGTGGTGCTGGCGGGGCTCGTCATGGGTCGGACCGTAGGGACCGGGGACGGACCGGTCGAGACCCAGCTTCCGCTGAACGGAAAAAGGCTCCACTTCTGTTCTCCAGCGCACGGAGGCCTGGACCACCCCTTGACGTGACCGCGGTCACGGGCGCAGGGTTCGAGTTCCATTCGTCAGACGAACAGTCGTGCGCTAGGAGAACAGATGAAGACCACCCCGCGAGCCAGGCGGGCGGCGTACGCCGTCGCTGCGGCTCTCGTCACGGGACTCGCCCTGGCGGGCCCGACCAACGCCGCGGACGACGCGGCCGGCACCACTGCAGGCAGCACCGCCGACAGCACCGCCACCAGCACTGCCGACACGACGGCCGGACCGGCCGCCCGGGGCAAGAAGGTGCCGGCCCGCGTGCTCACCGACGTCGCCTACACCGACCCGGTGCCGGCCGACACCCGAGGGAACCTGCTCGACCTCTACCTGCCCGAGCGGCGCAAGAACCAGAAGCTGCCGCTGTTCATCTACTCCGAGGGATCGGCCTGGTTCGGGGACAACGGCAAGGACACCGCCGACGCCTGGGCCGAGCGCCTGGCCCCCCACGGGTACGCGGTGGCGGGGGTGTCGGTGCGCAACAGCAGCCAGGTCCAGTTCCCGGGCCAGGTCCACGACATCAAGGCCGCCATCCGCTACCTGCGCAAGAAGGCCGGGCGGCTGGGCCTGGACCGTCGTCGCTTCGCGATCGGCGGCTTCTCCTCCGGCGCCTGGACCGCGGCGATCGCCGGCACCACCGGCGACGTCAAGCGCCTGGAGGGCTACCAGGGCGTGCGTGGGCCCTCGAGCCGCGTCCAGGCCGTGGTGACGCTCTCCCCGCCGACCGCGTTCCGCAAGATGGACTCCCAGGCCACCGAGTGGAGCGTGCTCGAGCACGAGACCCCGGACTCCCCCGAGTCGCGGATGACCGGGTGCACGCAGTACGAGACCGGGATCGGCGACCCGCGCTGCCACAACGCGCGGCTGGCCAACCCGCTGCGCTACGTCTCGCGGGACGACCCGCCGTTCCTGATGTTCCACGGCTCGCGTGACCAGCTGCTGCCCCCCGGGCAGAGCCAGGTGCTCTTCGACCGGCTCGCCAGCCGGTGCGTCGAGGCCACCTACCACCTGGTCGAGGGGCCCGACCACCAGTACCGCTACCTGGCCGACCCGGCCGCGGGACCGGTGCTGGGCCAGACGGTCTCCACCGTGGACGACGGCGCACGCCGTGGCTGCTCGACCTCGACCAGCAGCGCCAGCGCGCCGCTGGGCGACGCCGGGCCGAGCTACGACCTCGTGGCCGACTTCCTGGACGCGGCGCTCGCGCGCTGAGACCCGGGCGCCTGCCCCGCCCGGCGTCGCGGGCCTCGGCCTCGGCGGCGCGCATCCGCTCGATGTGGCGGTCGTTGGGCTCGAAGAGCACCGCCTCGGCGTGCCCGGCGCGCACCATCGCCAGGTTCACCATGTCGCCGCCGGCGTCGTAGACGTAGAGCAGGGTGCGGTCGTAGGGATCGAGCAGCTCCTCGTCGGCCTCCACGCTGACGCTCGCGCCGGGCGGCACGAGGTCGGCCAGCGCCTCGGACGCCTCCGGGCCCCAGCACTCGACCGGGCTGCCGGGCGCCACGGTCTCGGGGGTGTCGATCTGCAGCAGCCGCACCGCGGTGCCGTCGACGCCGCCGGCCCCGAGCAGGTCGCCGTCGCCACGCAGGTAGAGGGTGTCGCCGTCGACGATGCGCACCACCCGCCCCCGCTCTCGCTCGTCCCCGCTCTCGCCCTCGCGGGGCGCGTCGACCACCGACCCGGCGCCCAGCCCGCCCTCGGCGCAGCCGCCGAGCAGCACCACCGCGAGCCCGGCCGCGGGCACCCAACTGAGGTCCACGACGTACAGCGTGGCAGGGGGCGCCGACACCGACTGGGTGGGGACGGCGCTGGTGGAATGGCGTCATGGTCTTCTACGAGCCCGCTGCCCGCGACCGCGACCTGCTCCCCCACGACCCGTTCAAGGCGATCGTGGCGCCGCGCCCGATCGGGTGGATCAGCACCCGCACGGCCGACGGCACCACCAACCTGGCCCCCTACAGCTTCTTCAACGCCGTGGGCGACCGGCCGCCGATGGTGATGTTCTCGAGCGTGGGCATGAAGGACACCGCCAGCCTCGCGCTGGAGTCGGGCGAGTTCTGCTGGAACCTGGTCTCGCGCGACCTGGCCGAGCTGATGAACGCCACGTCGCGCTCGCTGCCCCGCGGTGACGACGAGGCCGCGGCGACCGGCCTCGAGCTCGAGCCCGGACGCGTGACGGGCGCCCCGAGGGTGGTCGCCAGCCACGCCTCGCTCGAGTGCGTCGTCGTGCACTCCACGCAGCTGCGCGACCGGCACGGCGCCGAGACCGACCACTGGCTGGTCGTCGGCGAGGTCGTGGGCGTGCACCTCGATGAGACGCTGCTGACCCTCGACGGCCGCTTCGACACGCTGGCCGCCCAGCCGGTGATGCGTGCGGGCTACGCCGACGAGTACCTGGTGGCCGACACGATGCTGCGGATGACCCGCCCGGCCTAGGCACCACCCCTAGGCCTGGTCGACCGGCGGGCCCTGCTCGACCGGGTGCGCCCGGGCCCGCAGCACCACCGCCGCCAGACCGGTCGTCAGCGGCACCGCGGCGACCAGGCCGAGGGTGGCCACCACGCTGCGCACGACCTCCTGGGCGATGATCTGGTCGGTCACGACGCTGCCGAGGGACTCGGTGTTGGCGACGATCAGGATCAGCAGCGGCAGCGCCGAGCCGGCGTACGCGAGCACGATGGTGTTGACGACCGAGGCGATGTGGGAGCGCCCCACGCGGCTGCCGGCACGGAAGAGCTGCAGGGCGCCGTACGCCGGGTTGGCGCGCGCGAGCTCGGCGACCGTGGCCGACTGGGTGACGGTCACGTCGTCGAGCACACCCAGGGAGCCGATGACGATGCCGGCCAGCAGCAGGCCCTCGGTGTTGACGCCCTGGGTCATCCCGACCGCCAGCGACAGGTCGTCGGTGACGCCGGTCAGGTGCAGCGCCGAGACGGCCAGCGCGGAGAGCAGCCCGGTGAGGGTGAGGCTGGCCAGGGTGCCGAGCACGGCCACCGTGGTCGTGGCCCCCAGGCCGTGGGTCAGGTAGAGGACGGTGAGCATGATCGCCGCCGAGCCGACGATCGCGACCAGCAGCGGCGGCGAACCGTCGAGGATGGCGGGGACCACGAAGTAGAGCAGCAGCAGGAAGGTGACGCCCAGACCGGCCAGCGCACTGACCCCGCGCCAGCGGCCGAAGGCCACCATCGCCAGCACGAAGGCGCCCGCCAGCACCGCGAGGCCGGTGCCGCGCTGGTGGTCGACGATGGCGTAGGACTCCCCGTCGGGCGTCTCGTTGAGGATCAGGACGACGTCGTCGCCCTCCTCCACCTCCGGTGCCCCCGGACCGTTGGGCAGCGGCACCTCGGCGGTGTCGACGGGCTCGTCGCGCGGGTCGTCCTCGGGCGTCTCCAGCGACACGGTCGCGGTGCCGCAGCCGTTGACGTCGTCGGTGAGCTCCTCGGTGCACTCCGAGCGCTCGATGGCGCTGACGCGGCCCTCGTACTGGTCGGCGCTGCCCTGCTCGTCGGGCACGACGTCACCGGTGGGCCACAGCCAGACCGTCGCCACCAGCGTCAGCAGCGCGATCGGCGCCAGCACCAGCCACGCCACCCTCGGCGTGCGCCCCAGCTCGTCGCGCCCGGGACCGCGGTGGTGCCCACCCATGCGTGATCGACTCCTCGAAGGATCGGCCGCCGCGGCAGCCCCCCGGCGTGGTCGGACGCCACAAAGTACCAGCGGCCGCCTCGACGAGTCGGCCGCCGTTGGTCCAGCAGCAAGGAGCGCCAGCGACGAGTGTCCACGCCGTTGGTCGAGCAGCAAGGAGCGCCAGCGACGCGCGTCGCCGAGACCCCGTGAGGTGACCGCCCACCGCGACCACCCGCCGTACGCCATGGGCTCACCGGGTTTCGAGATGGTTGCTGCGCAACCTCCTCAACCAACGGACGCGCGGCAGCACCGTTGGTCGAGCAGGGAGGAGCGCCAGCGACGAGCGACGCCGAGACCCCGTGAGGTGCCCACTCGCCGTACGCCATGGGCTCACCGGGTTTCGAGCAACCCAGCGGCCAACCCCGGGCCGCGCCATGGCGCGGGGAATTCGACACATCGGTCACTCCAGGCCA
>NZ_JBDYKJ010000099.1:0-13748 GCF_040012395.1 Nocardioides sp. 31GB23
CCAACGAGGGTGGTCTCTCACCACCCCTCGACACACACAGCGCCTCGTGGCGCACAGCTCCGCCGCGAAGAAAGCCGACGCCGTCCTCAGGATGTGGTTGGCCCGACGCAGCTCACGGTTCTCCCGCTCGAGCTCGGCCACCCGCTGCGCGTCGCTGGTCGTGGTCCCGGGCCGGACACCCTCGTCGACCTCGGCCTGTCGAACCCAGTTGCGCAGCGTCTCGGGGTGCATCCCGAGCTGCTCGGCCACACGATTGATCGCACCGTGCTTGGTCTCGGGGTCCTGTCGGAGCTCGACGGCCATCCTCGTGGCTCGCTCACGCAGCTCGTCGGGGTACTTCCTGGGTGCTGCCATGACTCTCATCCTCCATGGATTGAGAGCCTCCATCAGACCCGGGGCGATTCATGAGGCCGTTCACGGGCGTCGAGGAGTTGACGGGCATGCGCAACCTGAATCCCGGGTTTCGTGGAGGCCTGGTCGCGGTTGTGCGAGGGTTCCTTGAAGAAGCCCGCAGGACTCGCTGCCTACCCATTCCGGGTGTTCACGCCCGCTTTCACACGACGGAAACGCATCCAGGCCGCCCGAGTCCTTCGGTGCGCTCAGCATCGACCGGGCCCGGCCGTGATGTCTGGCTCGCTGGTGAACCCGTGGCGTCGACGCGTACCGAGTCCGACGTGTTGGCCGCACTGTCTGAGCCGCCGAGGATCGTTTTTACCCAGCGCCAGCTCATCAACCACGTCTGGGGACCCGAGTGGCTGGGCGATGGGGCCTGCTCGACGTTCGCATCGGGCGTCTACTACAAGGACCCCACGGGCTTCGCGAAAGCGCTCAAACCTATCTACCCGCCGCGGACGGTGGCTGTCCCCGGGTGCGCTCTCCCGGGGGTCGGCCGCCGCGCAACCCGAGTTCGACACCTGCCGTGACTCGGTCTGGGGCACGAAGTACCCCCATGCGGTCGGGACCCGGCAAGCCGCGTGGGAAAGGATCATCCCGCACCTGGCGTTCCCGCGCGGGCTCCGCGGGGACTCGACGGCCGGCGTCCGGGGCTTGACCCTCCCGATCCGTGCGTGGGGTGGGTCCCCACCCGGGATGCAGGTCAGACCGAGAAGAGACCCCAGAGGGCGCCGGCTCCGATCCCGAGCGCGACGCTGAGACCGGCGGTCACGACCGCCGTCGTCGCCGACCAGGCAGCAGGGACGAACGCTCCTGGCAGGGTTCGCGCGGGCGGTTCCCCTCGGCCGTAGACGGGTGCGATCCACCGGAGGTAGTAGAAGAGGCTGATCACGGTGTTCACGAACACCAGCACGGCCAGCCAGGCAAGTCCGCCGTCCCAGGCGGCTGCGGTGGTGGTGAGCTTCCCGGCGAAGATGACGGTGGGCGGGGTGCCGACGAGCCCGAGCAGCGCCACGACCAGGGATGCGCCCAGCCACGGCCGGGCTCGGCCCATGCCGCGGTAGGAGTCCAGGCCGCGACGGTCAGGGAAGGCAGTCGTCACCGCGAAAGCCGCGAGGTTGGTGACGGTGTAGCCGGCGAGGTAGAGCAGCAGGGAGGGCAGGGCGAGGTCGCTGCGCCCGGCGACCGAGACCGGCACGAGCAGGTAGCCGACCTGGCTGACCGTGGACCAGCCGAGCAGGCGCCGGGGGTCGGTCTGCCAGTAGGCGGCGAGGTTGCCGAGCGTCATGCTGGCGACCGCGAGGACGGCGACCAGCAGCGGCCAGGCAAGGGTGTCGGGGAGGATGGCGATGAGCCGGTAGGCGGCGACCATCGCGCCGATCTTGGGCACGGTGGTGAGGAAGGCCGCCACCGTTCCGCCCGCGCCCTCGGCGGCATCGGGCACCCAGTAATGTCCCGGCACACCGCCGGCCTTGAACATCAGTCCACCCAGCACGGCCACGACGCCCGCGGCGACCACGCCCTGTGGCGCCTCGGCAAGTCGGTCGGTGAGCCCGGTGTACGACGTGGTCGCGGAGACGCCGTACAGGAGCGTGACACCGACCAGCAGCAGGATGCCGAACAGGGCACCCAGCAGATAGGTCTTCATCGCAGCCTCGGCTCCGCGGGGCGTGCGCGCGATGCCGATCAGGCCGTAGAGCGGGATGCTCGCGAGCAGGAACCCGACGGTCACCACGAGCAGGTCGTCGGCGCCGGCGAGGACGAGCGTGCCGGTCGTCGCGAACAGCAGCAGTGCGTAGGTCTCGCTCTCCCGCGGCGAGCCGGCGATCTCGTCCGCGGCCAGCGCCAGGACGATCAGCGTGCCGAGGGCGGCGACGATCCGCGCCACCCCGGTGGTGGTGTCCACGGTGAAGGTGCCCTCCATCGCCGGCTGGGCCGGGCCGGGGAGGTCGACCGCGGCCAGCGCGGCCGCGGTGACCAGCGCGGCCGCGGCGATGACGCGGGTGACCCACTGGCGGGTCCGCGGGAGGAAGGACCCGCTGACCAGGACCGTGAGCCCGCCGAGGAACAGCACGATCTCCGGCAGCAGCAGGAGCGGCCGCATGGCCATGTCGGAACCCACGGGCCTACCTTCCGACGAGCTCGACGGCGATCTCGGCCGCGGGCTCGATGACGGCGAGCAGTGGGCGGGGGAACACTCCGATGAGCAGGGAGAGCACGAGCAGCGGGGCGACCGCCCAGACCTCGGCGGCGCGCAGGTCGGTGAAACCGACCGAGCTGCCGCGGGTCTCGCCGGTGAAGATCCGCTGGAGCGCGCGGAGGAACAGCGCCGCGGTCAGGAGGATTCCGACGAGTGCGACGGCGGTGACGGGGGCGGCGGCGATGCTGCCGGTGAAGATCTGGAACTCCGCGATGAAGCCGGACAACCCGGGGAGGCCCAGGGAGGCGAAGGCACCGATGGCGAAGAACGCGGCGAACCGCGGGGCGGGTCCGGCCAGGCCGCCGTAGGAGTCCATGTCGTAGGTCGCTGCCCGGTCCTGGAGGACGCCGGCGAGGAGGAACAGCGCACCGGTGATCAGGCCGTGGCTGACCATCTGCGTGACGGCACCGGTGACCGCGACGGACCGGGCCAGCGAGGTGTCCCCGGCGACGAGCCCTGCGGCGCCGACGGCGAGGACGATGTATCCCATGTGGTTCACCGACGTGTAGGCGACCATCCGCTTGAAGTTCGTCTGGGCCAGGGCCACCAGGGCGCCGTACACGACGGAGACGATGCCGACGACGATGATCACCCACGCCCAGTCCCGCCACGCCTCGGGCAGCATCGGCATGGCGATCCGCACGAACCCGTAGGTGCCCATCTTCAGCAGCACGCCGGCCAGGACCGCCGAGCCGATCGCCGGCGCGTCCGTGTGGGCCGGGGGCAGCCAGGTGTGGAACGGCACGGTCGGGGTCTTCACCGCCAGCCCGACCAGGATCGCGGCCAGCACCAGCCCACCGGTAAGCGACGACCCGGCGAGCGGGGTCTGCTCGGCCAGCTCGACCATGTCGAAGGTGTGCGGGTCGGCGGCGATGTAGAGGCCGATGAACCCGACGAGCAGGGCCAGGGAGCCCAGGAACGTGTAGAGGAAGAACTTCATCGCCGACCGGGCGGCGTTGCCGTGTCCCCAGCCGGCGATCACGAAGTACATGCCGACGATCGAGAGGTCGAAGAAGACGAAGAAGAGGATCAGGTCGGCGGCGACGAACAGGCCCATGCTGACGCTCTGCAGGAAGAGGAACAGCGCGGCCTGGAGACGCGGGCGGTCGGTCTCGCGCAGCGCGAAGATCGCGCAGGCGAGGAAGATCACCGCTGTCATCGCGATCAGCGGCAGGGACAGCCCGTCGACGCCGAGGTGGTAGCTGCTGTTCACGCCGGGAATCCACGCGGCCTGCTCCTCGAAGGCGAGTTGTCCGGCGGTGGGGGTCTCGTAGCGCAGCCATGCCGCGACCACGAGGGCGAGGTCAGTCGCTGCGACCACGACCCAGGTCCACCGTGCGGCCGCGTCGCCGAGCCGCGGGAGCGCGAGCAGGGCCAGAGCGGCGGCCAGGGGCAGGAAGACGATCAGACTGAGCACGTTCACCTCACCGTGACGAGGAGCAGGACGCCGATCGCGAGCACCGCGACGGCCTGGATGTAGTACTGGTGCAGCTGGCCGGTCTGTGGACGACGTGCGAGCCGGCCGAGGCGGCGCAGCTGCGCAGCGAGCCCCTCGACCGCGCCGTCGAACCACCGGTCGTCGTCACGGGCCGCACCTGCCGCGGCCCACAGGGACGCCCGGGACGTTGTCTCGACCGCACCGTCGAGCACCCGGTCGTCGAAGGCCGCTGCCCGACGCGCCAGGCCGAGCGCGACCGCGGCGGACCCGGCCACGCCCCGGTCCAGGATCCGGTCGTCGAAGCGCGCCAGCGCCTCTGCCAGGACGAGGGTCGGGCGTACGACGAGGGCCTGTGTCGCGCGCTCGAGACCCAGCCAGGCCAGGGCCCAGCGCGGTTCCGGCACCGGACGCCACCACACGAGCGCCAGCACCGCCAGTGCGATCACGACGGACGCGGCCATCTCCAGCGGCGTCGGGTGGAGCGGCTCCTCGCCGAGCGCCCGGGCGACCGTGTCACCCACGGGTGGCAGCGCCAGGAGGCCGAGCACGGTCGCGCCCACGGCGAGCACGACCAGTGGTGCCTGCTCGGGCATCCCGATGCGGCGGGTGCCCGGTTCCTCCTCGTCGTAGTGCTGCTCGACCTCGGCACGCGCCGCGTCGGGGACGTGCCGCCACAGCACGACCATGATCTTGCCGGCGTAGGCCGCCGAGAGCGCGGCCGCGGCGAGGCCGACGGCGTAGAGCCACGGTGACTCTGCCAGCGCCGCGGCGAGGACCGCGTCCTTGGTCGCCCACAGCGCCAGCGGGGCGACGCCCGCGAGGGACAGCGCACCGGCGGTGGCGGCCCAGCCGACCAGCCGCCACCTCCGAGCCACGCCGCGCAGGCCGGGGAGCTGCTTGGTGCCGAGCGCGGTGAGCCAGGCCCCGGCGGCGAGGAAGAGCAGCGCCTTGGTCGAGGCGTGTGCGACGAGGTGTGCCGCTCCCCCGCTCACCGAGGCCAGCCCGGCGCCCATGACCACGAACCCGAGCTGGGCGGAGGTGGAGGCGGCGAGGAGCTGTTTGAGGTCCTGCTGTGCCACGGCGACGGCGCCGAGCAGCAGCGCCGTGAGTGCGCCCACCCAGGCAGCAGCCGGCGCGGCCCAGCTCGTCGAGGCAAGCAGCGGCTCGGTGCGCAGCAGCAGGTATCCGCCCATGGCCACCATGGCGGCGGAGTGCAGCAGTGCGCTGACCGGGCTCGGTCCCTCCATCGCGCGCGACAGCCAGAACGAGAACGGGAGCTGGGCCGCCTTGCCGAGAGCCGCGACCAGGACACCCGCCGCGACGACGTGGCGCCACCCCTCGCTGGCCGCGGGCAGGTCGGCCAGTGCCAGGCCGGCTCCACCGGCGAGTGCTGCACCGGCCGCGACGTACAGCCCGACGTCTGCCGTGCGCGTGGTCACGAACGCCGTGATGCCGGCGGAGACCCGGTGGTCGTCGCGCCACCAGAATCCGATCAGTGCGAACGACGTCGCGCCCATCACCTCCCAGGCGAACAGCAGCGCGGGCAGCGTCTCGGCAGTCGCGGTCAGGAGAGCGGCGGAGGCGAAGAGCAGCATGAGTCCGTGGAACCGGGCCTGTGACTCCCGGATCTCACCGGCCGAGAACACCAGCACGAGCAGGCTCACGACCGCGACCGTCGGTGCGACCAGCGCGGACAGGGCGTCCACCCCGAGGGCGAGGTCGCTGCCGGCCATGAACGGCACTGACACCCTCGGACGTTCGAGGGCGACGACCACCGACAGTGCGGTCGTGGTGAAGGCCGTGGCCAACGACACGGCGGCCGCCGCCCGCTCGAGGCGGGAGAGGGCGAGCCCGCCGCCCACCACGGCGGGGAGCAGTACGAGCAGCCAGAGTGCGGTCTCGGCCATGGACCCGGTCACCCCGACAGGTCCGTGGCCATGTCGGTCATGTCGGCGCCACGCTCACGATGCAGCAACGTGGCGACCGCGAAGCCCATCGCCATCTCAACTGTCATCGCGGCGATGATCACCATGAGGAGGACCTGCCCGGTCGGGTCGGGCGCGAGGAACCACCAGACGCCGGCAGCGGCGAGGATGACGGCGTTGATCATGAGTTCCAGGCCCATCATCACCATCACCACGACCTGCTGGGAGATTGCGCCGTACAGCCCTACGCTGAAGATCGCCGCGGCGATGAGCAGGGTCGCCTCCAAGGTCATCTGCCGACACCTCCCGGCTGGGGGTCGTCTGCGGGGCGCTGCTTCAGGTCATCGCCGAACCGGTCGTAGCGGGTGCGGTGCGCGGCCAGCACGACGCCAGCCACGATCGTGGCGACCATCACCGGACTGATCACGGCCATCACCAGCATCTTCGGGCCCATCAACGCCTCCCCCAGCGCCATCGTGACGTCCGGCGGGGGGCTGCCCCGGCGGGTGGGCCAGTCGACCATCAGGATGCCTGTCGCGAGCGCCAGGAACGTGGTCAGGGCGACGGCGATGGCGGTCTTGTTGCTGTGCACCATGCTCATCGGCATCAGCGCGGGGTTCATCCCCATGAACATGACCATGTAGACGGCCATGATGGCCATCTCCATGAGCATCATCAGGATCGTCACCACGCCGACGTAGTTCTGCTGCAGGAAGAGCACCTGCAGGCCAACCGCGACGAAGGACAGGGCGAGGGCGTACGTCGCGCGCGCCATCGAGTTGACGTAGAAGACCGCAGCGCCGCCGAGCACGGCGACGAGCCCGATCCCCCAGAAGGCGATGTCGGTGATCACGTTCACGACCTCCCGACAGCGATGACGGCGACGACCAGGTCCTGCAGCAGCACGGCCGGGAGCAGCAGCATCCAGCCCACCTCCATGAACTTGTCCGGCCGGAAGGCCGGCAGCCGCCGCCGCAGCCAGACCAGGACCGCGAGTAGGGCAACGGTCTTCACCAGCACCCAGGCCCAGTCCGGCAGCAGCGGGCCGGCGCCGCCGCCGAGGAACATCGGGACCGCGAACGCGGCGCCGGCAGCCAGCAACGCATATCGCCCCGCCTCGAACACCAGCCGGTCCACGCCCGACAGTTCCGCTCGTGCCCCGCCGGCGACGTCCGTGCCGATCGCCGGAGCGAACGGTCCCCACACCGAGAAGGCGGCGACCCCGAGCAGGTAGACGAGGAACGCCACCGGCATCCAGGCCACGAACCAGAGTCCGTCCTGGGCCGCCGCGACCCTGCCGACGTTCAGGCTCTCCGCGGCGATCGCCGGAGCGACCAGGGCAAACATCAACGGAAGCTCGTAGCCCAGCCCGTGCGCCAGGAACCGGTAGCCGCCGACCAGTGCGTGTGCCGAGTTCGCGCCCCACCCGGTCAACCACACCAGCGCCCAGACCATCACGTCCATGGCGTTGAACCACATGACCCCCACGTCGAGGTCGAAGATGGTCCACTCCCCCAGCGGCACGACCGTCACCATCAGCGCCGCCACTACCAGCAGCCCGGCACCCCCGAGGCGCCACAACAGCCGGTCGGCTTCGACGGTGGTACGACGCCGCTGCCGCATCAGCCGGGCCGCCTCACCGAACGGCCGGACCGGCCCGGCCATCGTCCCGCCCGGCTTACCCCCCGCACGCGCGGCGAGGGCACCGTCCAGCATGGCAGCGGTTACGGCCAACACACCCAGAATCCCCAACGCGGCAATCGCCCAGCCGGGTGCCACGGTGGTGATCGGCGAGTCCGTCATCGGCATCGGGTCAGCCATGGGACACCTCGTGCTCCGCCTGTCGGGCGAGCAGCTCGTGGATGTCGAGGCTGGCGAGGACCAGACGTGCCGTGGCGAGATCCAGACCCATGACCAGATGTGCCAGGTGGTCGGTCGAGAGTGTCCGGCCGGCGTCGTTCGTCCGACTGCCGGTGTCACCGGCGGCGGTCGCGGCAACACCGGCGACCGCCCGGTCCAGCATGCCGATCAGCCGGTCATAGGTGTCACCGACCGCGTCGGCCGGCAACCCCCGGGCGTGGGCGTCCTCGTCGCTCAGCCGCCTGACGCCTCGAAGCGACCAGCGCAACGTCCACGAACGACGGACCCTCCGGCGCAGACGCTCGAGTTCCGACCCCGCCGCTCCGTCCCCGGACTCCAGGGCGGTGTCGCGGACCCTTCGGGCCTCTGCCGCGGCGTCGTCCCACCCCGCCAACGCCAGGAGCGAGGCGATGTTGTCGATGCCGCGGGCTGGCCTGAAGACTTCGTCCTCTTGGCGGGCAGGCCCGTCGACGAGCTCGGCCTGTGCCTCGACGATGACATCGCCCTGAAGCGAGCAGCGCAACACCAGACCGGCCGGCCAGTGCGGCAGAACAGGCCCGCAACGCACCTGCAAGACGTCCATCTCGAGGCCGTCGCGGTCCTCGCCGCCCTCCGCGAGAGGGATGCCTCCCGGGGACGTCTCCATGTCGCCGTGGTCCATGCCCTCGTGGCCCTCGTGGCCGCCGTGGTCCATGCCCTCGTGGCCGCCGTGGTCCATGCCCTCGTGGCCGCCGTGGTCCATGCCTTGGTGGCCGCCGTGGTCCATGCCCTCGTCGCCGCCGTGGTCCATGCCTTGGTGGCCGCCGTGGTCCATGCCCTCGTCGCCGCCGTGGTCGATGCCCTCGTGGCCGCCGTGGTCCATGCCCTCGTGGCCGTCACCTGGACCGTGGTCCATGTCTCCATGGCCGCCATGACTCTCGGCTCCAGGTCCGGCGTGCTCGGCGAGGAGTTCGGAGGCGGTGGGTCGCTGCTGCGCGTCACGGCGGTGGTGGTCGGTGTCGAGCAGGCCGGTGTGTGCTTCGTCCAGTCGAGCACCCACTTCGTCGCCCGCGTGCACGTCCACGCGCACCCGTGGTCCTGGCATCTGGTGCCAGACGCCCTCGATCGCTTCCGCGAGCTCCGGCCCGGGTTCGCCGCACACGACGAGTACGTCGGCGTCCGCGGGTGAGTCGGCGAGCCGCCATCCTCGCGCGAACAAGTTGCGCTCCGCCGCCATTCGCGTGCGCCACGAGCCCGGCACCTCGACGACCAGAGCGTGAGCGTGCCGGGAAGCGCTCCGTGCGAGCGCGTCACTCAGACCCAACGCAGTGCCCCCTCCCGCCATGCCCAGAGCACGGCGACGAACAAGGCAGCCAGGAAGAGGAACATCTCGACGACCGCGGTCACGCCGACCTGTGCGACGACGACCGCCCAGGGATACATGAACAGCATCTCGACGTCGAAGGCGAGGAAGAGCAGCGTCGCGAGGTACCAGCGCACGTGGTACCGCGACAGTGCGTGCTGCGCGGGGGCCCAGCCCGACTCGAAGGGAAGCACGTTTAGCGAGTCTGGCGCTACGGCGGTGAGCCTGTGCAGCGCGTACAGCCCGAGTACGAGTACCCCGACCGCGCTCGACATCACGACAACCCCTGCGTACATGACTCTCCTCTCGCGTTCAGATCGTCGCCACCGGCTGACTATGGACGGGGATCCGTGCTCAGGGGCTGGCCTCGAAGTCCGGGACGGGGCGCTGCTTGGCCTCTTCCTCGGGGGTGGCGGCACCGTTCTTCTCGATGTCCTCGATCAGCCACTTCATCTCGGCGATCTCGATGCGCTGAGCCTTGATGATCTCGTCGGCCAGCTTGCGCACACGCACGTCTTCGATCTCGGACCGCTCGCTGGTGAGGATCGCGATCGAGTGGTGCGGGATCATGCCCTTCATTTAGGACTCGTCCTGCACAAACGTCTGCGACCGGGACAGCCACAACGCGGAGCCTCCCACGACGAGCGCGGCCACGATGATGGCGACGTTGACCTTGACGTTCTTGTACATCATCCCCCACATGAAGCCGACGTGCTTCTTGTGCTGCTCGTGCTCGGAGGACTGGTTCTTCTCGGACTTCGTGGTCATGCTGGGACTCCTCTCATCGGGGATACTTATCCATATCGCCGGTTGTGACACGGAGCTTGTCGTCGGTGATCCGGCGCAATGGTTCCGCCTGCGCCTATCGGTCGCTGTCACCTCGGAGCTGACGGAGACGGCCCTGGTACTCCTCGTCGGTGAGCTCGCCACGGGCGTAGCGCTCGTCGAGGATCGCTTGCACTCGAGTTCTCCCGGTCCCCGGTCCAGGCGCGCTGCCACTGCCGCGGTTCGTGCCTCCGCCGCTGCCGCGAACCAGCAGCACGACGACGAGGACGATGACCAGGATCATGATCGGCCAGATGAACCACATCCAGCCCGTGCCCCCTCCGCTGCCATACATGGGTCTCACCTCTCTTTCCGATCCCTGGAGCCTGTCGGCCCCGCTGTGTTGTCAGGCGACCCGCTCTGGACGGCGACCGCCGCAAGGTCACCTGGCCAGGACGGTGCCCATCATTCCGCGGTCCTCGTGGTCAAGGATGTGACAGTGGTAGACGGTCCGACCGCCGAAGTCCTCGAACGCGACCCGGACCTTGACCTGGCTGCGGGCGGGAACGTTCACCACGTCGAGCCAGACCGGCTCAGACAGCTCGCGGCCGTCGACCTCCAGCAGTTGCATCGGCCACACGTGCAGATGGAAGGGATGGTCCATCGGGCTGTCATTGCCGATGGTCCACTCCTCCACCGTGCCCATCCCCACCTGCTGGTCGATCCGGTCGGCGTCGAACTCCTCACCGTCGAAGGTGAAGCTCATCGGACCGTCGCCGCCGCCCATCATCCCGCCCATGCCCATCTGGAAGGTGATCGACCGACGACCATCGACGTCAGCCTCACGCAGGTCGCGGACAGCCGGGCCAGGCGGGATCCCACCCGCGGCTCGGTTGCCGCTCGCGGAAACGCCCAGGCGGGCGAGCGTCACCGGCCCGTCACCGCCTGACATCGGGCCCCCACCCATCATCTGGCCCATCATGCCGCCACGGTCGACCGGCATCGCGGTGAGCTCGCTGCTTCCCTCGGACAGGTCGACCACCAGGTCGAGCCGGTTCCCGGGGGCGAGCACGACGTCCTCCAACCCCATGTCCCGGGGCAGCCGACCCAGGTCGCGACCGACCACTCGAGCCCGCTGTTCTGGCAGTCTCAACGCGAGGTAGCGGGCGGTGCAGGCATTCACGACGCGCCACCGTTCACGCTCACCTGATCGACCCTTGAGGTCCGGCTTTGCGGCACCGTTGACCAGGACGAGCTCACCCTCGCGGCCCATCATCTGCTCCATGGTGGACGGGCTGACCAGTGAGCCGCCGGAGTCCAGGGTGATGTCGGAGACGACCATGACCCGTTCCCGGTCGACGGTGATCTCGTCGTCGTCCTCCACGATGATGGCGCCGTAGAGTCCGCCGAACACCTGGTCCGCGACCGTGCCGTGGTGGTGCGGGTGGTACCAGTACACGCCTGGTGGATGGTTGTCGGGCAACCGATACTCGTAACGATGCGCCTGGTCCGGTTCGACAGCGACGAACACGTTGTCGCCGTTGCCTTCGGGTGAGACGTGCAGCCCGTGCACGTGCAGGTTCGTGACCCGATCGAGCCGGTTCACCAGCTCCACCCGGAACGTGTCGCCCGGGCGGAGCCGCAACGTGGGGCCCGGCACACCGCCGTTGTACCCCATGGTCGTGGCCCGCCGGCCGGCGACCTCGTGGCTGCCCAGCGCAGCCTCCAGCCGTACCTCCAGCAGTCCGCCCTTGCTCCGGAGAACCTCGGGCTCGGTGAACAGTTCCCCGGCGACGGGGTCCAGGACCGAGGTGGACAGCTCTCGCCACAGGCCCGTGCCACCGACGACGGTGCCCACCAGGCCGGCACCGCCCATCGTCAGAGCCGTGCGTCGGCTGATCGGTTTCACGATTGCCCCTCCTTCAGGACGCGCGACCGGTGCTGGTACTCCTCCGTGCTCAGCTCGCCTGCCGCGTACCGCTTCTCGAGGATCTGTCGGGCACCACCGGTCCCGCTCGGCCGACCGGGCCGGCCCGAATCGGTTTCGAGGCCTCCTGCCAGCACCCGCACCGCCGTCACCGCCAGTAGCACGACGCCGAGGACCAGCAGCACTCCGTAGAACAACGCGATCATGGGCGACCGACCTCGGACCACGTGGCACCAGTATCGGTGGACACGAGGACGCCGCCCTCCGTGGCGGCATACCACCGCGACTCGGTGGCGGTCAGCGCGTAAGGCACGTCCGGGAGTGATCCGACCTCCCGCCAGGAGTCCCCACCGTCGTCGCTGCGGTAGACCGACCCCTCGGGGCCGGCCCCGACCAGCAGGTCCTCGCTGTCCCAGTCCAGGAGCAACAACCGCGGCGCGGACTGCACGAGCTCGGGAGACCCGGAGACCTGGAGTCGGACGAGCGAGCCGCTGCCATCGGTCAGCAGCACAAGATCGGAGTTGCCTGGATGGGCAGCCACGTCGGCGGCGGGTAACTGGCCCAGGTCGCGCCACCGCCTGCCGTCCTCGGTGGACATGAGGCGCCCGCTCTGAGAGTCGACCCCGTACACGCGGTCACCGGCCGCCTCGAGCGCATGGAAGTCCGCCTCCCCTTCCAACGAGAGCGACCTCCACGTCCGACCGGAGTCTGTCGACTCGGAGAGTCCGAAGTGCGCGGGTCCGCCGGCGCCCGGCTCGGGGTGACCACTCATCAGGAAGCGGTCCGCGTCGGCGATGGTGAACGACATCGCATCGAAACGCTCCTCCCCCACACGCTCGAAGCCGTCGGCACCGAGAGCGAACACCCCGTGATGACTCGCGACGTAGAGCGTGTCGTCCGCGGGGTTCACGTCGAGAGAGTGGATATGGCCGAACTCCTCCTCGGCCGCCGCGGCGGCCGAGGCGGTCGGGTTCTCTGTAGAGCTACAGCTGGCGAGCAGGGCGGCGGCCATGGAGAGGCCGACGACCAGAGGGAGACCAGAAGACAGACTCAGCGATTTGCGCGTCGCGCACATGCGCATACTCCAAATGAGATCGAATGACGGGCAGGACAGACGCACCGGACCCATGCGGGTGGTGCGCCGGTGTGCCTGATCAGATCCGGAGTACGGTCAGCTGTCGTTCGAACGGCGGTGGCAGCCCCGCCACGTCGAGCGCGTCGACGACCCCCGTCATCAGACGCAGCAGACGCCATCCCCCGCCACGTGCCGCAATAGCGAGCAGCCACAAGCCCAGCGCCAAACCGGGCGTGAGCATCATCAGGCACAGCGCGAGCAACCCCCCGTCTTCCGCCGGCGGCGCCTCGTCCCCGGCAACGACGCCGAGGGATGCGACCACGCCCACCGTGGTGTCGGTGGTCATGATGATCGTCGGGGCGGCGTGGTGCCCGACGTGCTCGCCGGAGTCCGGCCCGGACGCCAGCCCGTGCATGCCAACGATTCCGAGCGCGACTGCGCACAGGAGGACGACCAGCGGAAGCCGCGTCCTCACGGCTCCCGGGAAGGTGCGGTCGGCAAGAGTCATCGCATCCTGAGTTTAGGCACAGCCACACCCGGCCGCCAGCCAGGCACCTTGATCCTGCCGCTGTGAGGGCAGGCAGCGCCGCCGGACCCGAGGAGCGATCACGTGCCATCGGCACTCGTCAAGAAGGAAGACCGCCTTTGACGTCGGCTGCGAACGCTTCACAACGATCCCGAGTTCCAACGAGCCGTGTCCGCAGCGCGACAACGTCGCGCGTCATAGTCCAGGACGGCCCTTTTCAGGCTCTTGTGACCCTTCCGTGGGTCGCTGAGCGTGGCCTGATGTGGCGCACGCCGTTCTCTGTCTAGGTTTCTGGCT
>NZ_JBDYKJ010000100.1:0-13249 GCF_040012395.1 Nocardioides sp. 31GB23
CCAGGTGTCAGGTGTCGCGACCGTGAAAAGACTCCCTCACGGCCGCACCGGCCGACCTGCGCCCCAACGGTGTCGACTACGACGCCTCGGCGATCCAGGTGCTCGAGGGCCTCGAGGCGGTGCGCAAGCGCCCCGGCATGTACATCGGCTCGACCGGCGAGCGCGGCCTGCACCACCTGATCTGGGAGATCGTCGACAACGCGGTCGACGAGTCGCTGGCCGGCTACTGCGACCGGATCGTGCTGACCCTGCTCGCCGACGGCGGCGTGCGCGTCGAGGACAACGGTCGCGGCATCCCCACCGACACCGCGCCGGGCCAGGAGCTGCCCGCGCTCACGCTCGCCCTGACCGTGCTGCACGCGGGCGGCAAGTTCGGCGGCGGTGGCTACAAGGTCTCCGGCGGTCTGCACGGCGTCGGCGTCTCGGTCGTCAACGCGCTGTCCTCCCACGTGGTGGCCGAGGTCAAGAACCGCGGCCACCTGTGGCGCCAGTCCTTCACCATCGGCGTGCCCGACGCCGACCTCGAGCAGGTGCGCCCGCTGCGCGACGACGAGGGCAGCGGCACCACGATCACCTACTACCCCTCGCCCGACATCTTCGAGACGATCACGCACTCGCTCGAGACGATCACGTCGCGGGTGCGCGAGTACGCCTTCCTCAACAAGGGCCTCGAGATCGTGGTGCGCGACGAGCGCCCGGCCGCCGACGCGGTGATGGACGCGGTCGAGGACGACACGGCCTCCGACGACGTCGACCGCACCGGCCCCGCCGCGATGCAGCGCGGCGCCGACGGCGGCTCCGAGCAGGTCTTCCGCTACGACCGCGGCCTCGTCGACTTCGTCGAGCACCTCAACCGCACCAAGACCGTCGCCAACCCCTCGGTGATCTCGTTCGAGGCCGACACCCCCGAGTCGGTCGAGAACCACATGAGCCTCGAGGTGGCGATGCAGTGGAACACCTCGTACGCCGAGTCGGTGCACACCTTCGCCAACACGATCAACACCCACGAGGGCGGCACCCACGAGGAGGGCTTCCGCTCCGCGCTCACCTCGCTGATGAACAACGCCGGCTTCGACTGGGGGTTGATGAAGAAGCAGGAGGACCGGATCACCGGTGACGACATCCGCGAGGGCCTGACCGCGATCATCTCGCTCAAGCTCGGTGAGCCGCAGTTCGAGGGCCAGACCAAGACCAAGCTCGGCAACACCGAGGCCAAGGGCTTCGTGCAGCGCGTCGTCAACGACCAGCTCGGTGCCTGGCTGGAGCAGAACCCGCAGGAGGGCCGCGAGATCATCCGCAAGGCCCAGGCCGCGGCGCAGGCCCGGGTGGCCGCGCGCAAGGCCCGTGATTTGGCCCGCTCGCGCAAGGGCCTGCTCGGCGGCGGCGGCCTGCCCGGCAAGCTCTCGGACTGCCAGTCGACGAACCCGGCCGAGTGCGAGGTCTTCATCGTGGAGGGCGACTCGGCCGGCGGCTCGGCCCGCCAGGGCCGCGACCCGCGCATCCAGGCGATCCTCCCGATCCGCGGCAAGATCCTCAACGTCGAGAAGGCGCGCATCGACAAGGTGCTCGGCAACGCCGAGGTGCAGTCGATCATCTCCGCCCTGGGCACCGGCATCCAGGAGGAGTTCGACGGCGACAAGCTGCGCTACCACAAGGTCGTGCTGATGGCCGACGCCGACGTCGACGGCCACCACATCAACACCCTGCTGCTGACTCTGCTCTTCCGCTTCATGCGGCCGCTGATCGAGCACGGCTACGTCTACATGGCCCAGCCGCCGCTCTACCGGCTGCGCTGGAACAAGCCGCACGAGCACGAGTTCGTCTTCTCCGACGCCGAGCGCGACGCGCTGCTGCTCGAGGGCCAGGCCCAGGGCAAGAAGCTGCCCAAGGAGAACGCGGTCCAGCGCTACAAGGGCCTCGGCGAGATGAACGCCAAGGAGCTGTGGGAGACCACGATGAACCCCGACCAGCGGCTGATGCTGCAGGTCACGCTCGACGACGCCGCGCACGCCGACGAGATCTTCTCGATCCTGATGGGCGAGGACGTCGAGCAGCGCCGCTCCTTCATCCAGCGCAACGCCAAGGACGTCCGATTCCTCGATATCTAGGTATCTAGCCCAGACCTTAGACAATCGTAGAAGCGACGAGAGAGACACAGAGACGTGACTGAGACCCCCACCGACGGCGGCGGCCCGATCGTTCCCGGCCCGGGAGGCCGCATCGAGCCGGTCGAGCTGCAGACCTCCATGCAGCGCGCCTACATCGACTACGCGATGGCCGTCATCGTCGGACGCGCCCTGCCCGACGTGCGCGACGGGCTCAAGCCGGTGCACCGGCGCGTGCTCTACGCGATGTTCGACGGCGGCTACCGGCCCGACCGCGGCTTCTCCAAGTGCAGCCGCGTCGTGGGTGACGTGATGGGTCAGTACCACCCGCACGGCGACACCGCGATCTACGACACCCTGGTGCGCCTGGCGCAGCCGTGGGTGATGCGGGCGCCCCTGGTCAACGGGCAGGGCAACTTCGGCTCACCGGGCAACGACTCGGCCGCCGCCATGCGGTACACCGAGTGCCGGATGGCCCCGCTGGCGCTCGAGATGGTGCGCGACATCGAGCAGGACACCGTCGACTTCCAGCCCAACTACGACGGCCGCTCCTCCGAGCCCGTGGTGCTGCCCGCGCGCTTCCCCAACCTGCTGGTCAACGGATCCGCGGGCATCGCGGTCGGCATGGCCACCAACATCCCGCCGCACAACCTGCGCGAGGTCGCGGCCGGCGCCCGCTGGGCGCTGGACAACCCCGACGCCTCCAAGGAGGAGCTGCTCGACGCGCTGCTCGAGCGCATCAAGGGCCCCGACTTCCCCAACGGCGCGACCATCGTGGGTCGCGAGGGCATCGAGCAGGCCTACCGCACGGGTCGCGGCTCGATCACCCAGCGCGCGGTGATCCAGGTCGACGAGGACACCAACGGGCGCACCTGCCTGGTGATCACCGAGCTGCCCTACATGGTCAACCCCGACAACCTCGCGCTCAAGATCGCCGAGCTGGCTGACTCGGGCAAGGTGCAGGGCATCTCCGACGTGCGCGACGACACCTCCGACCGCACCGGCCAGCGCCTGGTGGTCGTGCTGCGCCGCGACGCCGTGGCCCGGGTGGTGCTCAACAACCTGCTCAAGCACACCGAGCTGCAGAGCAACTTCAGCGCCAACATGCTGGCGCTGGTCGACGGCGTGCCGCGCACCCTGTCGATCGACGCGTTCATCAGCAACTGGGTCGCCCACCAGATCGACGTCATCCAGCGGCGCACCCGCTTCCGCCTGGCCGAGGCCGAGCGCAACGCCCATGTCTACCGCGGCCTGGTCAAGGCGCTCGACGCCCTCGACGAGGTCATCGCGCTGATCCGCCGCTCACCCGACGCCGACGAGGCCCGTACCGGGCTGATCGAGCTGCTCGACATCGACGACGTGCAGGCCGAGGCGATCCTGGCGATGCAGCTGCGGCGCCTGGCGGCGCTGGAGCGCCAGAAGATCATGGACCGCCTGGCCGAGCTCGAGCTGATCATCGCCGACCTCGAGGACATCCTGGCCAACGAGGCCCGCCAGCGCCGGATCATCTCCGACGAGCTCGGCGAGATCGAGGAGAAGTACGGCGACGACCGCCGCTCCCAGATCATCGCCGCCGACGGCGACCTGTCGATGGAGGACCTGATCCCCGACGAGGAGCTCGTCGTCTCCATCACCCGCGGCGGCTACGCCAAGCGGACCCTGCGCCACCAGTACCGCCTGCAGAAGCGCGGCGGCAAGGGCGTGCGTGGCGCGACCCTGCGCGGCGACGACGTCGTCGAGCACTTCATCGCCACCACCAACCACCACTGGCTGCTGTTCTTCACCACGGCCGGGCGGGTCTACCGCACCAAGGCCTACAACCTGCCCGAGGCCTCCCGCGACGCCAAGGGCGGCCACGTGGCCGGGCTGCTGTCCTTCCAGCCCGACGAGTCGATCGCCCAGGTGCTGGCGATCCGCGACTACGACCAGGCGCCGTACCTGGTGCTCGGCACCCGCAGCGGCCTGGTGAAGAAGACCCGCCTGGGCGACTACAACTCCCCGCGCCAGGCCGGCGTCATCGCCATCAACTTCCGCGAGGACGACGACGAGCTGATCGGCGCCGAGCTGGTCGGCCCCGACGACGACATCCTGCTGGTCTCCCGCAAGGGGCAGGCGGTGCGCTTCCGCGCCGACGACGCCCAGCTGCGCCCGATGGGCCGCGCGACCTCGGGCGTCTCGGGCATGAAGTTCCGCGACGGCGACTCGCTGCTGTCGATGTCGGTCATCCGGGCCTCGCAGGTCGCGGCCGAGGTCGCCGCGGGCCTCAGCGAGACCAACGAGGACACCCCCGACGTCGACCCGTCCTCGGCCGGGCTGGTCGAGCCGGTCGAGCCCGCCGAGGTCAAGGCGCAGTACGTCTTCACCATCACCGACGGCGGCTTCGCCAAGCGCACCCGCATCAACGACTACCGGCTCACCAACCGCGGCGGCCTGGGCGTCAAGGCGATGGGCCTGGCCAACGAGGACCGCGGCGGTCTGGTCGGCGCCTTCATCGTGGAGGAGGGCGACGAGGTCCTCTCGATCACCGCCTCCGGCCAGGTCGTGCGCAGCCCCGTCAACGCGGAGTTCCGCCCGACCGGTCGCTCGGCGATGGGCGTGAAGTTCGTGACGCCCAAGAAGAACGACTCCGTGGTGGTCGTGGCCCGCTCGGTGGAGGCCAAGGTCGACGCCGAGGACGGGGCCGACGAGGGCGCCGAGGACGGGGCCCAGGACGGTGCCCAGGCTCTCGAGAACGCGGACGACTCGACCGCGGGTGCAACAATCGGTGCCGACGACGCGTCCGAGACGGTGGGGCAGAGCACCGAGGACGTGCCTGACGACGACACCGAGGATGAGAGCTGATGACCGAGCGATCGACCGAGTCCCGATCGACCTCCGGGTCGAAGCCCACCTCCCAGGCCGCTTCGAAGCCGGCGAAGAAGCCGGCCGCGGGGTCGTCCGCGAACCCCACGGGGGCGTCCTCCGACGACACCGCGGTGCGTCCCCCGCTCACCGAGCGGATCCAGGGCCGGGTCACCAAGGCCGCCGAGGAGCACAAGGCCAACCGTGAGGCCAAGAAGCAGGCCGCGAGCGCGGGCAGTGCCAAGGCGGCCTCCGCCTCGGGGTCGAAGGGCACGCCCCGCGGCCCGCGCCGGGCTCGGTTGCGGCTGACCCGCATCGACCCCTGGTCGGTGATGAAGACCGCTTTCCTGCTCTCGGTGGCCTTCGGCATCGTCACGGTGGTCTCGGTGCTGATGGTGTGGACCGTGCTCGACGGCGCCGGGGTGTGGGAGTCGATCAACCGCACCGTGACCGACGTCGTGGGCCAGGAGAGCGCCTCCGACTTCGACGTGGAGAACTACATCGGCACCTCGCGGGTCATCGGCTTCACGATGCTCATCGCGGCCGTCGACGTGGTGCTGCTGACCGCGATCGCGACGCTGGGCGCCTTCCTCTACAACATGGCCGCCGCGCTCCTGGGCGGCGTCGAGGTCACCCTCGCCGAGGACAACTGATCCCACCCACCCCGTGCCCGCACCGCGTTTTGTCCGCGCGCGAGGGCGTCGGGTAGTCTCCCCTCTCGGTCGTCCGGGTCCCTGACCCGTGCCGATCCCGCCGGCTGCTGCCGGTGTGGGGCCTATAGCTCAGACGGTTAGAGCGCTTCCCTGATAAGGAAGAGGTCACAGGTTCAAGTCCTGTTAGGCCCACCACCACCCACGTCCCACCAGCGTGATCCGATCCGTGCCGGGAGGCTCGTCGTGAAGAAGATCCTGATGCTCCTGCTCGCCGCCGGTGGCGCCCTCGCGGCCAAGAAGAAGTACGACGAGTCGCAGGCCGAGCAGGCCCTGTGGGCCGAGGCGACCGACCCGGTCGCGAAGGGCTGAGCCCGACCCGTTCCAGGGGCCTTGGCGCAATTGGTAGCGCACCTGCTTTGCAAGCAGGGGGTTAGGGGTTCGAGTCCCCTAGGCTCCACCGAGAGAAACCGCAGGTCAGCCTGCGGTTTCTTCACATTTTCGGACTAACCCCCTGCTCACTACAGTCGCCCTGTGGGGGACTGGTGGGGGAAGAGGCCTGCCACCACCATGCGTGAGATCGTGGTGGAGGACGTAGCCTCACCCCGAGCTGGCTCCGCGGATGCCGAGCCGTCGGACGACACAGGAGATATGTGAGCACCCTCGGCAACTTTGTCTGGTCGATCGCGGACCAGCTTCGTGGCGTCTACAAGCCCCATCAGTACGGCGACGTGATCCTGCCGATGACGATCCTTCGCCGCCTCGACTGCGTGCTCGAACCCAACCGCGAGAAGGTCCGCAAGGTCGCCGCAGCCGAAGCCCGCGAGGAGCTCCGCGACGTCAAGATCAAACGCGCGACCGGCTGGGGCTTCTACAACACCAGCCCGTGGGACTTCGCCAAGCTCGTGGGCGATCCGGACGGGCTCGCGGCGAACCTGACCGACTACATCGCCGGGTTCTCCAAGAACATCGACGTCTTCGATCGGTTCCGCTTCGACAACCAGATCACGACCCTTGCCGAGAAGAACCGGTTGCTGATCGTCGTCCAGAAGTTCGCCGACGTCGATCTGCACCCGAGCAAGGTCAGCAACGCCGAGATGGGCGACCTGTTCGAGGAGCTGATCCGCAAGTTCGCCGAGGCCTCCAACGAGACCGCGGGCGAGCACTTCACCCCGCGCGACGCGATCCGGCTCATGGTCGACCTGCTCTTCGCCGGTGACGACCGGGCCCTGGCGGAGGCAGGTGTCGTGCGCACGGTCTACGACCCCACTGCAGGAACCGGCGGCATGCTGTCGGTCGCCGAGGAGCACCTGATCGGCACTCCCGACAAGCCGGGTCTCAACCCCGACGCCCGACTCAAACTGTACGGCCAAGAGATCAACGACCAGTCCTACGCAATCTGCAAGTCCGACATGATCGCCAAGGGCCAGGACGCCACCAACATTCAGCTCGGTGACACCCTCGCCGAAGACAAGTTCGCCGGGACGACCTTCGACTACTGCCTCTCCAACCCGCCCTACGGAGTCGACTGGAAGGCTTCCGAGAAGGCAGTCAAGGACGAGGTCGCCCGCGCGGGCGAGCGCAGCCGCTTCCCCGGCGGCCTGCCCTCGATCAGCGACGGCCAGATGCTCTTTCTTCAGCACCTTGCGACCAAGATGCGTCCCGTGCACGACGGCGGCGGGCGAGCCGGGATCGTCCTCAACGGCTCCCCGCTCTTCGCCGGCGCCGCGGAGTCCGGGCCGTCGCAGATCCGCCGCTGGCTGCTCGAGCACGACCTGGTCGATGCGATCGTCGCGCTGCCGACCAGCATGTTTTACAACACCGGCATCGCCACCTACGTCTGGGTCTTGGACAACGCCAAGTCCGCCGAGCGCATTGGCAAGGTCCAGCTCATCGACGGCACCGGCTTCTTCACCAAGATGCGGAAGAACCTCGGCAACAAGTCCCGCGAGGTCTCGGCTGCAGACCGCGAACAGGTCGTCAAGCTGTATGCCGCGTACGACGAGACCGACAACTCCAAGATCTACCCGACCGACGTCTTCGGCTACTGGACCATCACCGTGGAGCGACCACTCCTCGACGAGAACGACAACGTCGTCCGCGACCGCAAGGGCCATCCCAAACCCGACCCCAAGCTCCGCGACACCGAGAACGTCCCCTTTACGTACGGCGGCAACGAAATCGGAAATGACGGCCGCGACGCCACGATCATGACATTCGTCGAGGCTGAGGTACTGCCACATGTGCCTGGGGCTTGGTTGGACGAGAAGAAGACGAAGGTCGGCTACGAGATCCCGTTTACCCGGCACTTCTATAAGTACGCCCCGCCTCGCCCGCTCGAGGAGATCGACGCGGACCTCAACAAGCTCGTCGCCGAGATTCTCGACCTGCTTCGCGAGGTCGAGGCGTGACTCTCCCTGTCTCCATCCCCGGCCACTGGCGATCGGGGAACATCCGTCGATTCGCGCAGATGAAGACGGGGCATACGCCGAGTCGGTCCGTGCCGGAGTACTGGGAGAACGTCGACATCCCGTGGTTCACGCTCGCGGACGTCTGGCAGCTGCGAGAGGGCAAGCAGGTCTACCTCGGCGAGACTGCGAACAGGATCTCCCTGCTTGGCTTAGCGAACTCCGCAGCAGAACTCCTGCCTGCGGGAACCGTCGTGCTCTCGCGCACCGCGTCCGTCGGATTCTCTGGAATCATGCCGCGGCCCATGGCGACCAGCCAGGACTTCTGGAACTGGGTCTGTGGACCAGATCTGCTGCCCCGGTACTTGAACTATCAATTCAAGACAATGATGTCTGCCTTCAAGGCACTAAACGTGGGCTCTACCCACCAGACGATTTACCAGAGAGACGCCGCCAGTCTGAAGATTCTGGTGCCGCCCATCACGGAACAACGCGCCATCGTCGACTATCTGGACCGGGAGACCGCCAAGATCGACACGCTCATCGCCAAACAGGAGCAGTTGATCGCGACCCTCCGCGAGCGCCGCAGGTCAGTGATAGCGCGCGCTACCGGCTGGGGTAGTCAAACTCGCGGAGGCTGGAGGAGCCTCCGGATCTCTTGGCTCTTCGCGGAGACCGCCAGCGGCACTACGCCTGCGCCCGAGCACATCCTCGATCCCAGTGACGGGTCGATCCCGTGGGTAACCACTGGTGAGCTCAAGGAGTCTCTGATCCGAGGGACCCGAAAGGCCGTGAGTCCGGCTTCGGTCGCCGAGTATTCCGCATTGAAGGTGCACCCTGCCGGCTCGTTGTTGCTAGCCATGTACGGCGCAACAATTGGTCGGCTCGCCATACTCGGGATCGATGCCACGAGTAACCAAGCGTGTTGTGCACTGGTTGGGCCACGCCGAGTCACCGCTGAGTTCGCGCGCTATAGCCTCATGGCCGGGCGTCAGTGGCTCATCTTTGATGCGGCGGGGGGCGGGCAGCCGAACATCAATCAAGACAAGGTGCGCAGCTTCCGGATACCAGTTCCCCCCATTGATGAACAGCGCGCGATCACGACCTATCTGGACGAGCAGACCGCGAAGATCGACGCTCTGAGCGCGAAGACGGAGAAATTCATAGAGTTGGCAAAGGAGCGTCGTACGGCCCTAATAGCGGCAGCGGTAACCGGTCAGATCGAGTCTCGGGCGTCGGCGTGAGCGAAGTCCGCAAACCCGACCTCAGCTACCTCATCCCTGACTGAAGCGAGAACTAGTGGAGCGACCTGCTCGCTTCCCAAATCAAGACCGACCCAGCTCCGATCGAGGAGCTCATCGGCGTCGCACCGGACGATGCCCGGCGTCGGTCGACGTTCCGGGCTAACATCAAGGAAGTCCGACCGCCTCGACCCTCCTGCTGACCCAAATGGGCCGTGAGGTCGCCGCCACCGAGGTGAAGGTGTTGCCGGATCTCGGGCGGCGTGATCAGCTCGAATCCCTGTTCTTGCGATGTCGGTCACCGTCAACGATTCAGCACGTTAGCGTGACAACCGTGTCGGTTGAGCATGAACGCGCCTTCGAGGACGAGATCTGCGCTCATCTGGCCGCGAACGGATGGCTCTACTCGTCCACCGGCGCGGGCTACGACAAGACGCGGGCGCTGTTTCCCGACGACGTGTACGCCTGGCTTCAGGAGACCCAGCCCGAGGAGTGGGCCAAGGGCGTCAAGCCGTCGATGTCGGCCACGGAGCAGGAGCGGGCGAAGGAGCAGTTGCTCGACCGCCTGGTGAAGACGCTTGACCTGCCGCTGGAGGCCGGAGGCGGCACGCTCGCCGTACTCCGCAAAGGCTTCAAGAAGACCCCGGCGCGGCTCTCGATGTGCGAGTTCAAGCCCGCCACCACGCTCAATACCGCCGCGATGACGCGCTATGACGCGGTTCGGGTGCGGGTGATGCGGCAGGTCTACTACTCCGGCGAACACAAAGGGTCGATCGATCTGGTGCTGTTCGTCAACGGGCTGCCGGTCGCGACGCTCGAGCTGAAGACCGACAACACCCAGTCGATCGAGCACGCCAAGGCGCAGTACCGCACGGACCGCGACCCGAGGGGCGAGCCGCTGCTCGGGTTCGCGAACCGTTGTCTGGTGCACTTCGCGGTCTCCAACGACGAGGTCGCGATGACGACCCGGCTCGCCGGGAAGGCGACGCACTTCCTGCCGTTCAACATGGGCAACGACGGCGCGGCCGGCAACCCGGTCAACCCCGACGGCGCCGCCACGTCGTACCTGTGGGAGCGGGTGTTGCAGCGCGACTCGTGGCTGCACATCATCGGCAAGCTGCTCCACCTGGAGACCCGCACCGACATCGACCCGATCACCGGGGATGCGTCGAAGAAGACCACGCTGCTGTTCCCGCGCTTCCACCAGTGGGAGCTGGTCACCGAACTGCTCGCGACTGTCAGCGAAGAGGGGGCGGGGCACCGGTACCTGGCGATGCACTCGGCCGGCTCCGGCAAGACCAACTCGATCGCCTGGACTGCACATGGTCTCGCGACCCTGTTCGACCAGCACAACGAGAAGGTCTTCGACACCGTCATCGTGGTCACCGACCGCACCGTGCTCGACGACCAGCTGCAGACGGCGATCAAGCAGATCGAAGGCGTCGACGGCACCGTCGCCACGATCAACGCGGACCAGGTCCGCAACGCCGGGACCGGGTCCAAGTCCGGGCTCCTGGCAGCCGAGCTGCTCGCCGGGAAGCTCATCGTGATCGTGACGATGCAGACCTTCCCCTTCGCACTCCAGGCGATCCGCGACAACCAGGGGCCCGCCGGGAAGCGGTTCGCGATCATCGCCGACGAGGCGCACTCGTCCCAGACCGGCCGCACCTCACAACAGCTGCGCGCCGTGCTGACCGCCGAGGAACTCAAGGACCTCGACGACGGCGGCGAGATCGACACCGAGGCGATCCTCGCCGCCGAGATGGAGGCGCGGGCGTCCTCGCCGAACATCTCGTTCTTCGCTTTCACCGCGACTCCGAAGAACAAGACACTGGAGCTGTTCGGCAGACCTGACGACGATGGTGTCCCCCGCCCGTTCCACGTGTACTCGATGCAGCAGGCGATCGAGGAGGGCTACATCCTCGACGTACTGCGCAACTACACGACCTACGACACGGCCTTCCAGATCGCCGAGCGTTCCAAGAAGCACCTCGAGGAGGTGAAACTGGTCGACGAGTCAGAGGCCACCAAGGGGCTGATGCGCTGGGTCTCACTGCACCCAACGAACATCGCCCAGAAGGTGCAGATTGTCGTCGAGCACTACCGCGCCAACGTGCGCCACCTCCTCGACGGTCACGCCAAGGCCATGGTCGTTACCAGCTCCCGCGAGCACGCGGTTCGCTACAAGGAGGCGATCGACGCCTACATCAGCAAGCAGGGCTACCGGCTCTCCACCCTCGTCGCCTTCTCGGGCTCGATCACGGTCGACGGGATCGCGTTCGCCGGCGTCGAGGCGCCATACACCGAAGCCAACCTCAACAGGGGCCTTCGAGGGAGGACGCTGCCGGTCGCATTCGGGACCGACGACTTTCAGGTCCTGATCGTCGCCAACAAGTACCAGACCGGCTTCGACCAGCCGCTGCTGTGTGCCATGTACGTCGACAAGCGACTCTCCGGCGTCACCGCGGTGCAGACCCTGTCGCGGCTCAACAGGACATACCCGGCGGGCGGGAAGGACACGACGTACGTCCTGGACTTCGTCAACGACCCCGCCGAGATCCTCGCCTCGTTCAAGCCCTACTACCGCGAAGCCAGCATCGAGGGCGAGACCGACCCCGACATCGTCCATGACCTCCAGGCCAAGCTCGATGCCGCCGGGGTCTACACCGAGGCCGAGGTCGAGGCCCTCGTGACCTCGTACCTGGCAGGCAAGCACGGAGCGATATCGGCACCACTCAAGGCCGCTGCCGACCGGTTCAACAGCCGGTACGTCGCAGCGGTCGCCGACGGTGACGCGGCGACTGTCGAGGAACTCGACCTGTTCCGTAAGGACGTCGGCTCGTTCGTCCGGCTATACGACTTCCTCTCCCAGATCGTGAACTATGCCGACACCGATCTGGAGAAGCGCTCGCTCTACCTCCGACTGCTGCTCGGTCGGCTCACAGGGCGCGCCGGCGCCGAGGTCGTCGACTTCTCGACCGTCGAGCTGACCCACATCAAGCAGGCCCGTTCCGGCGACCATGACCTCGACCTCGACGGCGGCGAGGCCGTCCCGCTGCAGCCCGTCACCGCCACTGGCAGCGGCGCTGCGCGCGACCCGCGCATGGTGCGGCTCGCCGAGGTTCTCGCCAAGATCAACGACCTGTTCTCTGGCGAGGACTTCACCCCTGCTGAGCAGCAGTCCTGGGTGGAAGGCCTCGTCACCGTCCTCATGGACGACCACACCATCCGCGCTCAGGCCGGGGCCAACACGCGCAAGCAGTTCGTCGAGTCCCCTGACCTCTCCGACGCCGTCACCGAGGCGGTCCTGGGCAACCAGACCAGCCATCACAAGATGGCCGACTACTTCTTCACGGACGACACGGTGCGAGTGCAACTGGTGAAGCTGCTCGGCGAGCTCGTCCACGAAAATCTTGGAGTCAGCAGATAGCTGAAAGCAGGATGCACGCAAGGGCGATCACAGAGGGCTGGCCGACGGGCCAGCTCTTGTCCGCGCCTTCGATGAATGGCCAGCAAACCCGTGCTGTTGACCCGAAGCCTGACTAAGGTCAGCGACGTGAGGAGCCACCGATGAAGGCGAACACTCTGACTCCGGCCGAGATCTTCGGCAACCAGATCAGGTATGTCGTACCGCTGTACCAGCGGCCTTATGTATGGACCAAGGAAGCACAGTGGAAGCCACTGTGGGATGACGTCAGGGCCCTCGCCGACCGCGTACTGGAGACCCCGGACGTCTACGGAGCGCCGCCAGTCCCCCCGCATTTCCTTGGGGCGATCGTCATCGATCAGCTCCCTGGACCGGTGACGCATATCGGGGCCCGGAGCGTGATCGACGGGCAGCAGCGACTCACGACGTTGCAGCTACTGCTGGATGCGGCGCAGTCAATCGTCGAGCAACACGGCCGGCCGGTGGATGCCTCAGCCCTAAGCCCGGATCCACCGATGAGCTTGGGTGGGTGAGCGTGGCGTAGAACGAGAATGCCCTTGCTGGGCGGGAGAATCGG
>NZ_JBDYKJ010000101.1:0-12226 GCF_040012395.1 Nocardioides sp. 31GB23
CTGCCGCGTAGCGTGCGCCCGCGGCCATCCGGTTCTGCCGCGTAGCGTGCGCCCGCGGCCATCCGGTTCTGCCGCGTTGAGGGGACGCCCTAGTTACTCCCGAGCCAGATGGCAGCGCCGGGGCATTCAGCCTTCGCGTCGATACCGCCCGGCTCCGCGAGCGGAGACTCTCCGCCGCCCAGTTGGAGTTCATCGCCGACGGCATACTCCCCATCGTCTGGGATGGAGATAGTCAGCGGGTCCTCGTCCACGACCTCTGTTCCGTGAGGCCAGACGACGACGTGGGCCGCGTCCACGTCCTGTGACTCCAGTCCTAGGCAGCCGTTGAAAACGGCCAAGCGACCGGGAAGGAGCGCCGACATGCCCTCGCTGCTTCGTTCGCCCATCAGCACCGTCACGTCTCCCGCATCGACGACATCAGCGCCGCCGCACCCGGTGAGGATGACGAGCATTCCGGCCACAGCCAGGCCTGAGACGAAACGAGGTCGGCGTGCCCGATACATACGTCAAGAGTGCAGCCCGTGAAGCACTTCGGCCAGTGATGCATGAGCACAGATTGGTCTCGACTTGGCGTCGCGCCCAGTCCGCGGTCATCCGGTTCTGCCTGGGTCCTCATCACCAGGCCACGCCGTAGCGGACAGACATCGCAACTACTCGAACAGGGTAAAGGTATTGCGCACTGCGCGTAGTGCGCTTCTGCTTCGCAGCGCCTACGCAGCAACCTCGCCTAGCGTCCCCGCCATGAACACGACACGAGCCATCGCCGACATCATCACCGCCGCCGACCAACTCCCCGAGCCGGCCCGCTCCGCCGCTCGCGCTGAGCTGTGGCAGGTCCAGAGGCTGGCCCCGGCCGGACAGGCCGCCGCGATCACCCGGTGGCGGCACTGCATGCGGACCTGGCCGGCCGCGTGACCACCGCGGCACCGCGCAGCAGCCCACGAGAGCCGCGCAGGCGGCCCGCTGGCACGAGTGCGGGCGCAAGGTCGCCATTCTCACCGAGGCCGCCGCGGGAGCCGCCCTGGCCGGGTTCCCGTGGTCGGACCTGACTTGCTACCCGTACAGGTGGTGCGACTGCTGGCACGTGGGGCGCCGATCCTCAACGGGTGGACGGAACCGACGGAGCCAAGCCGCGCGGGCCCACAGGCAGGCTGCAGCGTGATCCTGGGGACCGCTGGCGGCATGACACGGGCACGGCAGACCAGCCAGACCGCGGGCAGCCCGGTGGAACGGGACTGGTGGGGATAGCGGTAGCAGTTCTCACAACTGCTACCGCGCGCGCTCGATTCGTGGCAGCATCCCGCCCATGAGCCGCACAGCGCAGAAGCGACGCCCCTTCGGCAGCACGCGCAAGCTCCCATCCGGCCGAGTGCAGGCCCGCTACGCCTGCCCCACCTGCAAGGCGACGCACCCCGGGCACATCACCTTCGAGAGAGCCAAGGACGCAGACGCCTGGCTGGCCACCGTGCGGGCGGCCATCGTGCAGGAGCGCTACGCGTGTCCGGCCAAGCAGCCGGCAGCCACTGACCCTGACGACCGGGCCGCGCAGCCCTTCGCCGAGTACGCAGACGCCTGGCTGGCCGCTCGGACGCTGCGAGAGCGCACACGGCTGCTGTATCGGAGCATCCTCGACCGCGAACTGGTGCCGGCCTTCGGGGCGACCCCGCTGGAGCAGATCACCCGTGCGCAGGTGCGCCAGTGGCACACAGCGCTACCGGCCGACAGGCCCACCGGCAACGCCCACGCCTACGCGCTGCTGCGCACCATCCTGGGCGCCGCCGTAGACGCCGAGGTGCTCGACACCAACCCCGCAACCATCAAGGGCGCCGGCCAGACGAAGCGCAGCCGCCATGTCGAACCGGCAACCGTGCCGGAGCTCGACACCATCGCCGCCGCCATGCCCGAGCCCTACGGCCTCGCGGTCCTCCTGGCCGGCTGGTGCGCGCTGCGGTACGGCGAGCTGGTCGAGCTCCGCCGTCGCGACGTGAGCAACGATGGCGCTGTCGTGCGCGTTCGCCGGACCATGAACTATCGCGACGGCCGGCTGTGGATCGGCCCGCCCAAGTCGGTGGCCGGGACGCGTGATGTCAGCGTGCCGCCCCACCTGCAGCCGGCCCTGGTGCAGCACCTTGAGAAGCGCGCGCAGCCGGGCAAGGACGGCCTGGTGTTCCCCAGTCGGCGCTCGGTCCCCGTGGCGTGCCCGTGCGGTTACAGCGGCTGCGTGGGCGGCCACCTGATGGCCACGACCTTTCACCGGTGGTTCGTCACCGCGCGAGCAGCGGCCGACCGCACAGACCTGCGGGTGCACGACCTGCGGCACACCGGGCTCACCCTCGCCGCGCACGCCGGCGCGACGCTCCCGGACCTGATGAAGCGGGCGGGACACTCCAGCGTCGACGCTGCGCAGGTCTACATGCACGCCGCGAGCGGTCGGGACGCCGAGATTGCTGCCCGCATGTCGCAACTGGTGGGCCAGTGATCGGGCCCGCTGCTCGCCAGCTCGTGACGGCCACGCGAGTCACACTCACGCGCGACCTGCGCGCCGGCGCGGCAGCTGCTGCCGCCGGACTGCCAGCCACGTCATGCCCGCACTCCCCCGCTGGCGATGCCACCGAGCGCGTGCGAGTGCAGGCGTGGCTGCGCGGCTATCTGGCGGCCTGATGACGGAAGGCGGCCGGGCGGTGCCCACGGCAGGTCCCGCGCGCGCAGTAGCCTGACCTGGTGGCCCAGACCAATAAGCTCCTATTGCTCGACACCGCCTCGATGTACTTCCGTGCCTTCTTCGGGGTGCCGGAGATCCTGGCCCCCGACGGCACGACGCCGGTCAACGCCGTGCGGGGTCTGCTCGACTTCATCACCCGGCTCGTCGACGAGTACCGCCCCACCGACCTGGTCTGCTGCTGGGACGACGACTGGCGCCCGCAGTGGCGTGTCGACCTGGTGCCGACCTACAAGGCGCACCGTGTCGAGGAGGAGGTCGAGACCGCCCCCGACGTCGAGGAGGTGCCCGACCCGCTGCAGGTGCAGGTCCCGATCATCCGCGACGTGCTGGCCGCCTACGGCATCAAGGTGGTCGGCGCCCCCGAGGCGGAGGCCGACGACGTGATCGGCACGCTCGCCACCGGCGCCGGCCAGCCGGTCGACATCGTCACCGGCGACCGCGACCTCTTCCAGCTCGTCGACGACGAGGCCGACGTGCGGGTGCTCTACATCGCCCGCGGGGTGGGCAGGCACGAGCGGGTCGACAACGCGTGGGTGCGCGCCAAGTACGACGTCGAGGCCGCGCAGTACGCCGACTTCTCCACCATGCGCGGCGACGCCTCCGACGGCCTGCCCGGGGTCAAGGGCGTCGGTGAGAAGACCGCCGCGACGCTGCTGGCCCGCCACGGCGACATGGCCGGCATCATCGCCGCCGCCGAGGATCCCGACTCGGAGATGGGCCCCGGCCCGCGGGCGAAGATCAAGGCCGCGGCCGACTACCTGGCCGTGGCGCCCGAGGTCGTCGCCGTACGCCGCTCGCTCGACCTCGAGCGCACCGGCTTCGCGCTGCCGCACTCCCCCGCCGACCCCGACCGTCTCGCCGAGCTGGCCGAGCAGTGGGGCCTCGACAGCCCCGTCGAGCGTCTCAACGCGGTTCTCGCCACCCTCTGACGGGTCTGCCGCCGGCGCTCGCTGGACGGCGGCCGAGCGGCCGGCGGGGTCAGGGACCGATGACGAGGAACACGAAGACGATGAGCGCGCTCCAGGCCAGGAGCAGGCCCAGGACCGCCCCGGCGGCCACGCCTGCCCCGAGCGCCCGAGTCCTCGCAGGCACGCACAGCGCGAGTCCAGCCAGGGCGATCGAACCGCCCACAGCGACGACGGCGTCCGCCAGTGGTGACAGGTCTCCGTGACGGGGCACCAGCACGAAGCAGGCAACGGTTACGGCGGCGATGCCGACCAGGACGCCCGCGAAGGCCGGCACAGCGAAGGCCCGGCGCGGTGTCTCGGGGAGTGTCGTAGTCACCCAGGAAGGCTAGCTGCGGGCAGCGGCACCTACGGCCGTGGCTCGCGGCGCGGCAGCCCCGATCGCGGAGCGGACACTTCCTTGGGGTCCGTCCTCGCTCGGAGTACATCGCGGCTGCTTGTTCCATTGACGTAGGACCGGTGCCTGGCGAGGCTCGGTCCAGGCGCCCGGGTCGTCGCTCTCATTGCGGCTGCCCACGCTCGTCGTGTGGCTCTCATTTGGCCTGCGCGGCTCGGGCGTCGCCAGGGCCAGGAGAGGCTCAAGAGGGGTGTGCCCAGCTCGAAGCAGCGTTGCCCTCCCGGCTCGCCAACCACACAGGTTCAGAGCATCGGAGGAAAGGCGTGAGCACATCAACAACACCTGCCCGGGTCGTGATCGGGATGGACCCGCACAAGCGATCGGCCACCATCGAGGTGATGGGCAGCGACGAGACCATTCTGGGACGCGGCCGCTTCAGCACCGACCAGGACGGCTACACCGACATGCGCCACTACGCCGGCCAGTGGACCGACCGGGTCTGGGCCATCGAGGGCTGCTCCGGTATCGGCAAACACATCGCCGTGCGGCTCCTGGCTGACGGCGAGCAGGTCATCGACGTCTCACCCAAGCTCTCCGCGCGAGCACGGGTCTTCGCCACCGGCCAGGGTCGCAAGACCGACGCCACCGACGCGCACTCCGTGGCCCTGGTCGGCACCCGGATGAGCGGCCTGCGACCGGTGGCCACCAACGAGCAGCTCGAGGTCTTGCGACTCCTGGTCGACCGACGCCGCAGCCTGGGCGAAGAGCACACCCGCAAGACCTGCCAGGTGCACCAGCTGCTGCTCGAGCTCATCCCCGGCGGCGCCAAACGCGACCTCTCCGCCGCCCAGGCCAAAGCGCTGCTGGCCAAGGTCCGCCCCCGCGACACCGTCAACAAGACCCGCCGCCGCGTCGCAGCCGAGCTCATCACCGACCTCGAACGCATCTACGCCCGCCGGAAGGCCGCGGACAAGGAGCTCACCGAGCTCGTCAAGGCCACCGGCACCAGCCTGCTTGACCTGCACGGCATCGGCCCCACCGGCGCCGCCAGACTCCTGGTCGAGGTCGGCGACATCACCCGGTTCCCCAACAAGGCCCACTTCGCCTCCTGGAACGGCACCGCCCCCATCGACGCCTCCTCCGGCGACCAGGTCCGACACCGCCACTCACGCACCGGCAACCGCCAGATCAACCGCGTCCTGCACACCATGGCCCGCGTCCAGCTACGCAACCCCAGCACCGGCCGCGACTACTACGAACGCAAGAAGGCCGACGGCAAAGCAGCCATGGAAGCCATGCGCTGCGTCAAGCGCCGCCTCTCCGACATCGTCTTCCGCACCATGCTCAACGACACCGTCCGCACCACCACCGACACGATCGCGAAGACGGGCCCGGGAGGACAACGAGGACACGACTCTGACTCCAGCGCGACCGGCTCACATCCCCACACCGGCTCTTCGGACAAGTCACTTCCCGGACCCGCCACACCCCACCCTAGAACCCCACTCCCGACCGCCTCTTGACACAGAGGGGTGCCAGATCAGCGTTACGAGCGTGCTGAGACGGCCGAATCCAGTAACTCACGAAGCGAGGCCCGAGCATCGGCATTCGCAACAGCGTAAAGATGTGAGCCCCCGACCGTCGTCAGTCCGACCCAAGTGGAGCGTTGTCGATGAATGCCTGGCTTGATCAGGTCTTCGGTGGGTCCCGTGCGAGCCGCAATGATGCGTCGCAAGCCCTCGCATGCTG
The DNA here is from genome assembly GCF_040012395.1 of Nocardioides sp. 31GB23. Classification (NCBI taxonomy): domain Bacteria; kingdom Bacillati; phylum Actinomycetota; class Actinomycetes; order Propionibacteriales; family Nocardioidaceae; genus Nocardioides; species Nocardioides sp. 31GB23. Next base: position 5,774 of record NZ_JBDYKJ010000101.1, read on the forward strand.
TCGCCTTGGTGTCCTGCAACCGACAGTTCTTCGGCACCTTGAAGGAGAGGCCACCGTCCCTGACCGTGCGCAGAGGGGGCGACTGCGATGGCGTCGACCGAATTACCTCGGCAGCAGGGCGGTCGGACGACCCTAGGGCCGCCTCGCCATCGGCCGAACAGCCGGAGCCGAGAACGAGAACGAGAAGCGAGGCGAGCAGGAGCCGAGTCAGCATGCGCATCACCCTAGGACGTGAGAAGAGGCCTCGGGGTTCCACCACAGCGAGGCAGAACCCGGATGGGCGCGGGCTGCCTCGCACGCTACGCGGCAGATGAGCGCCCGCTACGCGGTTGGGTGGTCGTGCGCGGGGCCAACTGCCGCGAGAGCCGCCATCCCTTCTACTATCGGTGACCGACGCAGCCTACGTCGCCACCGAATAGCGCCCGACAGACACGCGAAGAGAGGGGCCTGGGATCTACCCCCTGAGTGATGAACTACTGCGGCGACGCGCCTACGGTGGCCCCACCTTTGTGGGTGTTCCGATGGCGGCCGCGACAGCTTGGATACTCTGGGAAGAGGCGCCGAGGCCGGTATCCCTTACACTTCCCGCCCTGCTTTTCCTGAGCGGGGCGCTGTCCGGGGCGCTGATTCCGACTGGTCAGAAACGCAGTGTTCGCAATAATCCGAACTTTCAGTGGCTGATGATCTCTGGCGGCGTGGTTGCTTTTGTCTTGGCGGGCACAATAGCGTCGGATCTGACGATTTCGTTCGTAGCCTTTTCGATGGCGTTGCCCATGCTTGGTTGGATGTCAGCGCGTGCACTTCGGGAATTACGACGTCGCAAGCAAGCAAAGATGTAGAATTAGCGGGATGTCCGCTCTCCGGCAAAAGCGCGCTGTTGGATGGATGATGAGCGGCATGGATTTGTCGTTGCCCACCGTGCAGATCTCGCTGTGGCGGTCAGATGCCGTGGTCCACTTCGACTGGCTCATCACGGTCGACCTGGACGCTGTCCCGACACAGCATCCGGCGGAGAAGCAGGCCCTCGCGGACCTGCTCACGCGGCTGGAGCACGAGACGGACATCCCCGGCGTCACGCAGGAACAAGTCGACGCAGCACGTGAAGAGGTCTCGCGGGACATGGGGTAGTGACTACCCGCGCGTCGGCATGCCCGGTCAGCGGCAGATGAGCGCGCGCCGACGCGCGCGCTACGCGGCAGATGAGCGCGCTTTGAAGCGTTCGTTCCGGCTTCGTCAGCCGTGGGCAGGGCGCAGCGAGTACGCGTTGCCTAGAGTGCTCCAGGTGGACACTCGGGATCTTTCTTTCTTGCTGCTCGCCGGCGGCTTGCCGCTGATGATTGTCGGGCTGCTCGGACTGGTGGCGTGGAAGTCCCGCTATCACGCAACCACTCAGACTCCACGTTCGATCTTTCGTGCGCTACAGAGCGGCGACCAGCCGCTTCCCAAGGTGACTCTGGCTCTCTACGTGGCGGGGATCGCGTGCGTACTCTCTAGCCTTTTGCTCTTTGTGACGACCTAGGAAGACGAAAGCCTGAGGCGCGCGTCGAGCAGAACTGGGAAAGGATGAGGACCGCATCGGTCTCAACCTGATCTTGCCGCTCACCTCTCCGCCCTCAACGCGGCAGAAGCGTGCGCTTCTCAGGCGCGCTCGGCAAGCCAGTCCGAAGGCATAACGGCAAGAGCCGCGGGCTTGTCGACCACCTGCACCACCGGCACCCAGACCCGGTCCGGTACGTCCTCTGCGAACCACGAGAACGCCTTGATCTGGGACGCATCGCGGATCCGGAGCGGATCGTCAGCCTCCATCGACACAGCCCTGATGAGACACAACTCCTCCAGGGCGGGTGCATCGAGCGCAGGAGCGATGCTTCCAAGGCCCTTGAGGGAACCAAGTTCCAGCCGAGCAAGAGACCGCAGACGAGCCAAGCTGGGAAGGGCGGTCACCTTGGGGAGCCCGTAGAGGTCGAGCCGTTCCAAGGTCACAAGATCCCCAACCGCAGATAGGTCTGACAGGCCCCTGACCTGGTTGATCGAGAGGTATCGAAGCCGCTCACAGCCGATCACGAAGTCCGCAGACGCGCCGGACCCTCCCCTGACGTCCAACCAGTCGAGGTTCGGCAAGGTCCCAAGGAAGCCCTCGGGCACGTCGACGGCCCACAGAGTGAGCCTCCGCACGGGCACGAGCCAGGCCAGGTCGTCGGGCTCGATCACCGCGTGATCTATCCGAACCTCAGCCGTACCCCGGCCTCGTGCGACGTCACGCGCCCGCCCCTTCTTCGTCATGGCCGCAAGTATGAAGGTCCGCTTGCCGGACGACCGCTCTTCGGCACGACCGAGCGGATCGCGGCAAGAGCGGACGGGTGATGCGACGATGCTCAGGTGCAATTGGGAGCAGAGGAGTTCGAAGGCTTCCTGGGCGAGATGTGGTTGGGCGTCCACGAGGGAGCATTCCTGTTTGAGTTCCCCGGTGGCTCAATCCTCTACACAACCGAAGGCACCGAGCGACATGGACCCTGGCCCCTCGACGAGTGCTCACGTTGCCTGCTGACCTGGTTCGACCACGGGTGGATCAACGCCTTCGTCCTTTCGGATCAACTGCACCGCTGGGCACCAGACGAGGACGCCCTTTGGCCGGACCCGTCCGACGAGACGGCCCGCCTCGTTGAGCCGGGCCGCGCCCGCGCCATCCTGGCCGCCCCCCAGACATGGACGAACGACAGCGCAGAGGGGTTCGTCGTCCTCAATCCCGCTGACCACGCGCCCGGCAGCGGCTTCCGACAACTGTGGTTGGACGCCGTTTCGCCGCAGTGATGACCCGACCGCTCATCGGCACGTCCGTGCTCGTAGCGGCAAATGAGCGCACCTGCGCGGCATCAGCGCGTCTACTGCGAGCCGGTGCCTGTGTGCTGGCGGTCGGGGTCATAGGTTGGAAGCATGAACCCGCATGGCAGCGTCGGCTGGCGTTCCAAATGGTTCCTTTTCATCTTTGGCCTGCTGATGGGCGCGCTCTCAATCGCGGGCGTCGTTCTGTTGGCAATGGATTCCGGCTCCCCAGTTGTCGGCGCCGGTCTGCTGATTGCCGGTTTCGTGCTCTTGGTGAGCGGGGCGGCCCTCGAACAGCGCTGGCGACGGCGTCGCTAGGGCTTGGCAACCTCAACCGCGGCGACACGCTCACCGGCACGTCCGCGTTGGCAGCGGAAGATCACTACGTCTCTCGGGCCTCGCCACACTCAGGCCTGTGCTCGCTACTGGCAGCGACGACGCGGGACCGGGACTACGCTCTAATCTGCCGTCATGAGCAGTCCTCCGCCGGGTCCGATGCGGCCGCCCACAGACAACCCGAAGTTCAACGTGTTGCTGTACTACGCCATGGGCGCCCTCGTCGCGACGTTCTCCCTAGCGATTCTCACGCCCGGACTGGCGGTTACTGGCTATCGCGACTGGGGCCCTTGCCGTCTTCCTTGTCGTGGCGGCAGTTCGAGCGGGGGCAGCCGCTGATAAGCACGACCTCGATCAACACTGATCACTCGGGCTTCCCGCCACAGCGGCCCATCCCGGCTTCCGCTCCTCGGCAGGACCGCGCGCTACTCGCGGCAGAACCGGATGGCCGCGCGGGCGCACGCTACGCGGCAGAACCGGATGGCCGCGGGCGCACGCTACGCGGCAGAAGCGGATGCTGAGCGAAACTCGTTCTGGGGGTTTCAGAAAGTGAACGAGACCTGCAGCCTGTCGGCATGAACGAGGCATCTCGGGTGCTGCTCACCCTGCTGCCGCTGGTGGCAATCGTCGCCCTGATTGCGCTCGCATGGGGCCCGATGCGCCGCCTGCGAGAGCGTGACAAGGCGTCGCCTCCATCGTTGCGGACGGTCGCCCTCCGCATGGCGCCAGTGCACGTCGTCCTCGGCATTGGGGCCGTGGTCGGACTCATCTATCACCGCTACGAGTTCGTTGTTTGGGCGGTGCTAGGCATCGGCAGTTTCGCCATCGGCATGTGGCGCTACTCGCGGAAGGAGCGGCTCGGGTCCAACGCGCCCTGAGCGCGGCAGATGAGAGCGTTTGCCGATCCTCCCCTTGGCCATACTGGATGCGTGGCGGTGGATGAACAGCGACGACGGGACGACCTCTACGACGTGACCTTGCGTCCGCACGACGAGCGCGTCGAGGTGGGCGGCTGGACCTACTACGTCCGGGGAGTCCGGGACCACGGAGAACTGCTCCCCCGACTGAGGCTAACGACCGGCGACCTGCTCGTGGATGGTGCGCTGCTCGTTTCCCGAGGCATCAAAAGGCTGACTCGTCGCAAAGACCGGTGGACCGTGGGCGTCGTTCGCCTGGGCTCAGTATCAACATGGAACAACGTTCAACCTCAGGTCGTGCACCGCGAAGCCCTTGCGCCCGGCCAGGAACCCGAACCACGCATTGCGGAACTCATCGCAGAGGTGAAAGTCGGGCGGCACGCGCCTGAGCAGTGACATGTCAGCGGCATGATCGGGCGCTTCGCCCTAGTCACTCCCGTGGGGAACGGCCCTCCTGACCTTCTCGGCGCCTCTTGTCCGATACAACTCCGAAGACGATCAACAGCCCGGCCGCCAGAATCATGACTATGTAAAACCAGCCAGGAAGATTGACGTCATCGTTGTAGCGACCGTACCTGTTGATTGCTATGAGAATGAGGCCGATGGCGACGGCGAGATACGTCCATCCGTTGCGCACTTTAGGTACCTTTCAGGGGGAGCGGTCACATCAGCCTGATGATGATCGGGAGAACGAAAAGAACTAGCAGACCAAGCACGGCGTACAGAAGAGTTCCTCTGCTCATCGCAGCACTCTCCCCGGCTGACACCTCACCCAAACCTGCCGACTCAGGGGGGTGGTCCGAGTGCCCGCGCCGAGCGAGGCAGCGTCAGTGTGACCGCTCATCGGCACGACCGCGCGGATCGCGGCATGAGCGTGCGCGTTCGAGCACGCGCAGAGGGCGGAGTCAGGACAGCCACCTCGCGCTCATAGGGTGGCCGCATGAACTCAAGAAAGCGACCCGCCAATCTCGGGGGGTTCATCTTCGGACTGGTTCTTTGTATCGGGATGTCGGCTTTTACTGCCTACCTGGCGGCCACTGGTCAATTGTTCGACGAGACCCGGCGACTCCCGTACTACATCACCGGGCCTCTAGCAGCGCTTTGCTTTGCATTCGTCGCCGTCCACAGTTGGTTCAGGTCCAAGAGCAAGAAGTAGAACCGGTGCACTCCCGTGCGGCAGAACCGGATGGCCGCGGGCGCACGCTACGCGGCAGAACCGGATGGCGCGGGCGCGTGGGGCGCCTACTCGATGTCAGGGTCGTCGTCTTGGTCCGTCATCTCGTAGGAGCGGAGCGTGTCCGGCTCGTAGTCGCTACTAACAGGAAGTCCGAAGGCGACGAGATCCTCTGAGGTGTTTGCGGAACTCGCTGACCTGCTGAAATGTTGGGTTCGACAGACGCCGATCCTGCGGCTGCTGTTCAGAAATCCTACAGGCCCGCGAGGGCCAGCCGCCCGGTCGGCGTGCATCACGGCAGATGGTCGCCGACACCCCGAGGGCATCATCGGGCGTCGGCTGACCTCGATTTCGTGCCGATGGAACCTATGAGGTGAGTCATCTCGTCGGATGGGTAGAAGGCGACATCGAGGAGCAGCGGATGGACACAGACGGAGACTTCTCCGCCTATGCGAGTGCACGTTGGGGCACCCTCGTGCGTTCAGCCATCGTGTTGGGTTGCACCCTCGACGATGCTCAGGATCTTGCGCAGACGACCCTCGTGCGGTGTTACACCGCGTGGCCGAAGGTCCAGCAGGCCGCCGACCGGGACGCGTATGTGTACCGGATGTTGCTCAACTGTCATCGCGACAACCGGCGCCGCCGCTGGTGGGGTGAGCGACCAACAGCAACGCTGCCCGACCGGGGCGCTCCCGACCTCACCATGCAGGTGGACGCCACCGACGCAGTGCACCGGGCGCTCATCGACCTGTCGAAGGTCCATCGTGAGGTTGTCGTGCTGCGCTACTACGCAAACCTCACCGAACGCCAGACCGCCCAGGTCCTCGGCATCGCGACTGGCACGGTGAAAAGCCGTCTGTCGCGGGCGCTGGCACAACTGGGCACGAACCCGCACTTGTTGGACCTCCCCGAAGGGCAGCCGTCATGACCGACCAGACCCGAAGCACTCTTGACCGTCTGATGGGGGACGTCCCTATTGGCCCGGCTCCCATCGACACCCTGCTCACGGCTGGGCGGAGGGCGAAGCGCCGTCGGCGACGCGCCTTCGTTAGTGGTGTCGCAGTCGCAACGGTGCTCGTTCTCGGAGGCGGCGCACTGGCTACACAGGCCCTGACGAGCACCGATGGGGACTGCTGCACGAGTAGGTGACAGGTCAGGTCACGCAGCCTGAGTGGTTGTCGTGGTCTCGTTCGTGGTCATGAT
>NZ_JBDYKJ010000102.1:0-12222 GCF_040012395.1 Nocardioides sp. 31GB23
TCCATCGTCGGGAGACCTCGACGTCTATCTCGACACCGACGCGCCCACTGGATCTACACCCTCAATTCGGAAGAGCCCGTTTACTCGGGCTTGCGGGTCCAGGCACGGGCGTCAGGAGTTGTGGGAACAGCGAGTGGAGCGCCGGGACGGCATCGAGCTCGTCAGGCAGCGCGAAGCTCGATGCCGTCGAAGATGATGACGTACAGCTCCGTCATCGCGTCGACATAGGCCATACCCACGTCGTCGACGATCTGCGGATCGCGAAAGGTGAACATCGCTGCCAGGCATGCTCTCGCGATGAGGCGAGCATTGACCGGACGGAACTCGCCCTCTTCGATGCCCGCTTGGATCAACGCCTCCAGCTTGTTGAGGGCCGCAATGGTGTGGAAGTCGAGAATCTCCCTGCTGCGCGGCCATTCGACCAGGTCGGCTTGGAAGCGGGGGCTCGAGCGCGCCAGCTCTTGTGACGACAGGTAGGCGAGCGCCTGCCCTCGCCGGGTATTGGCCGAGGTGATCGCGATCTCGGCGTCGTGCCCCGTCCGAGCGAAGAAGCGTCGGACCACGCGCGCGATCAAGTCATCGCGGCTGGGTTCCAGCTCGTAGAGGGCTCGGCGGGAACACTGCAATTCGCGCGCGATCTCGGCGACGGTGAGCCCGGCGAAGCCTCGCGCGAGCATCAACCTCTCCAACGATGACAACAGCTCGTCTTGACGCCCGCCGCTCCGACCCGACATCGGTACAGCCTACGGCTCCGCTAGGCGTCCCATCTCGGTACCAGAAAGCTAAGCATAGGTACCGATCATTGTCGGGCACGCCAGGGCTATCGGACTACATGAGAAGGGGCTCTGTGCATGGCGGTACCAGAAATCGACTGACTGGTACCATAAGGGTGTGTGATGATCGCGCACGACAGAGTGCGCGTCAGCGAAGGCGCATATCCTGTCGAAGGAGAAGAATTGTCGACCACCATGTCGTTTGCGGGCAGGACCGCTGTGATCTCAGGGGGCGGACGCGGCCTCGGCCGCACGTACGCTCTCGAAATGGCTCACCGAGGAGCGAGCATCGTCATCAATGACCCTGGTTCCACCGTAACCGGCACCGGAAGTGCCGCGGCGGCCGAGGAGGTGGTGGCCGAGATCCAGACCCTCGGCGGGCACGCCGTGGCGTCGCGTGCCGCCGTGTCCGACCAGGCCTCGGCCATCCAGGTGATCGATACCGCGGTCGAGGAGTTCGGATCGTGCGACATCGTCATCAACAGCGCGGGGATTCTTCGCGACCGGACGTTCGAGAACATGTCCGAGGACGAGTACGAGGCAGTCATGCAAGGACACGCCACCGGCCCCTTCTTCCTGACGCAGGCGGCATTTCGTCAGATGAAGGTCCAGGGCTACGGAAGAGTCGTGTTCACCTCATCGGCAGCGGGTCTGTTCGGCAACTTCGGCCAGTCGAACTATGCGTTGGCCAAGAACGGCATCGTCGGCCTCACGAAGGTCCTCGCCCTGGAGGGGGCCCGGCACGGAATCCTGGTCAACGCGGTCGCCCCGGTGGCCGCGACCAGGATGGCCGCACAGGGCCTCACCGCTGGGCTGCCCGAGGCGATGGACCCGCACCTCGTCACCCCTCTGGTGCTGTACCTCGCATCCGAAGCATCTACTCACACGATGAAGACGTTCTCGGCCGGAGGGGGACACTTCGCGGAGGTGTTCGTCTCGGAGTCGCGGGGATGGACCTCTGACGGGATCGTCCAGCCCGAGGACGTGGCGGCACACATGCCGCTGATCACCAGTCGTGACGAGCCGCTTGAGTTCGGCAACGCCTTCGAAGAGATCGCCCACGTGTGCCGCGAGGCGCGGATCCCGAACCCATACGGCGACCTCACCGTCCCCGAAGCCGTCGACGGCTGAGGCCCGAAGACCACTCGACAACGACCACACCGGGGCGTCGGACGCCCCGTGACACTTGCTCGACGCCGGCATGATCTCTCGCCGGTGCCCGGCCCGTGTGCACCAGGATAGGGAGAGGAATGACCATGCGTATTGCAGAGAGCGCTGCCATCGTGACCGGAGGTGCGTCTGGACTGGGCGCAGCCACGGCCGCCAAGCTCGCCGAGCTCGGTGCCGACGTGTACGCCGTCGACCTACCGTCGGCCCTGGACGTCCTGACCGATGAACAGCGGGCGGACCATCGAGTCACGTACATCGCTGCTGACGTGACAGCAGAGGACGAGGTCCAGTCGGTTGTCGACACGTCGACGCGAGCCAGGCCGCTGCGCGTGATCGTGAACTGCGCCGGCATCGCGCCTCCCGCCAAGATCCTCAGCCGCGACGGAGCCCACGATTTGGCGCAGTTTCGACGGGTCGTCAGCGTCAACCTGACGGGAACGTTCACCGTCGTGGCGCTGGGAGCCGAAGCCATCGCTCAAGCCGACCCCGATCAGGACGGCCAGCGGGGGGTCATCATCAACACGGCCTCGATCGCGGCGTTCGACGGGCAGGAGGGACAGGCGGCCTATGCTGCATCCAAGGCAGCGGTCGTGGGGATGACCCTTCCGGCAGCGCGCGACCTGGCACGCTACGGCATCAGGATCTGCACCATCGCGCCCGGAATGGTCGAGACGCCGCTGCTGGCGGGGGTCAGTGATGCATTCAAGGCTGGTCTCACCTCCGGTGTGCAGTTCCCCGCTCGCATGGGCAAGCCGTCGGAGTTTGCGCAGCTGGCCGTGTCGATCATCGAGCACGACTACCTCAACGGAGAGACGATCCGCATGGACGGCGGACTGCGGATGGCGCCTCGCTAGGGCCAGACCTCCCCGCCTGAATGCCTCGGGGCTCGGACTCGACCAGTCCTACGACTCGTCCTGGCTCTGGTGGATCCCGTCGTACTCGATGGCCCACCACACGCGCAGCGTCTCGACGGTGCGATCGAGCTTCGTTCCGGTCAGGGACCGGAACTTCTCCAGCCGGTATCGCACCGTGTTGGGGTGGACAAACAGGTGCTCCGCGGTCTTCTGGATGGACTTGTCGTGGTCGAGGTAGGAACGGATCGTCTCGACGAGGCTCTCGGCTGCGGCGCCGCGCCCAAGCGGGTCGACGTACTGGCGCCAGAGCGCCTCACCGATCTCAGGCTGACGCAGCACGGCGAGATGGAGCGCGAAGTTCTTCGGCGTCACGACCCCGCTCCTGCTGAACAGCCGAGCTCCGCGGAGCAGTTCGAGGGCGAGGGCGACACCGTCGTGGATCGTCTCGGGGCGAAGAGGGCCGACGCAGGCCATCAACGACCCGCTGAACTCTGGGGTCTCGGGAATCTCGGCGGTGGTCATCGCCGCCAGATGTCCATGGACGAAGCCGACGGTCGATCGGTCGAGCGTGCTGGGCACGTGCTTCTCAATGGAACTGGCAGCAGAAAAGTTCTGTCCGTCGAGCAGAGTCAGCCAGTAGTCCGTCCGAGCGTCCAGGCCGTGCTCATGCCCGATCTCGGCGAGCTCGTCGCTGCTGAAGGTGCCGTTGAGAACTCGAGAGAAGAAGTCGGCACGTCTGCCCTCGCGGCGAACGGACTTCTCGAACTCGATTCCGCGACGCTCGTCGACGATGCTCTCGACGATCGTGTCGGTGCCATCCCACATGCGCTGCATCCCGACGAGGATCGCGTCGGAGGAGACACCCTCGTTCTTGGCCAGGGTCACCACCTCGTCGCGTAGCCGTGCGACGACCGACCGATGTGCACTGCGGATGACCTCCACCGGCACACCTTGATCGGCCCGCCGACGCGTACTGACGTCCTCTTCCTCCAACAGCTCCGATGACTTGTCGGCCACTCCGCTGAGAAGGTCGGCGATTCGCAGGACGTTCCGTTCCGTCGATCGATCCAGATCGCGCGGCGGGACGCGCTCGTAGTGGGTGAACATCTGCAGCTCCTGGAGCTGGCACAGCCGGAGGTACGGAACCTGCTGACGAACCCTGTCGGCGAGGATCGTCAGTTCCTTGGCAACCCCGGCACCGTCGCTGAGCTTGCTTCCGCTCATTCTCCTCCTCTTGTACGCGCCTCCAAAGCAGGGCGTGAAGTTCTGACATCCCGCGACATGGTGATCTGGAACACACTTTGACAGACTCAACGAAACCACATCCATTACGGAGGTTTCACTATGGCCAATCGCTCCCACCCCCGGTCGCGGGATCTGCGCCTCGCAGGTCTGGGCATGACCATCATGGTCTTGCTCCTGGGTCTGACGGCGTGTGCATCTGACTCGGGGGATGAGGGCGGTGAGCTGCGTATCGCCGCAGTCTTGCCGTTGACGGGACCGGCCGCGGAGATCGGGGCCGCCTGGAAAGCCGGCATCGAGATCGCCGAGGACGTCATCAACGACAACGGTGGCCTGACGATCGACGGAAACAAGGTCGACATCAAGGTGAAGATCGTGGACGACGAGTCCACGCCCGCTGGCGCGCAGCGAGTCATCCAGGAACTGCTGAACGAGGACTATCAGCTGTTCTTCGGCCCCTCCACGTCGGCAAACTTCCAGACGGCGTTCGCCACGCTGAAGGACGACGAGCGCCGCCTCGTTCTCAGCCCGGCACAAGCGGCTGAGCCATTCCTCACCACGGGTGGACGCCTGTTCAAGACTCAGCCCTCGCAGAGCCCGGAGGCGCTCGCTGGATTCGCTCAGCAGTTCGCCGACTACCTCAAGCCGGAGACGGTGGCGATCCTTCAGCCCCAAGATCCTGGCGGAGACGGCGTGGCCCAGAACCTGGCCAAGGGCTTTGAGGAGGCGGGAGTCGACGTGGTGTACAACAATCAGGTCCCGGCAGACACCCGAGACTTCCTGCCGATCGTGTCGGCCATTCGCAACACCGATCCCGATCTGGTGATCACCCCCTATCTCGACAGCGTCGGTGGTCCCTTTCTTCAGCAGGCGGCTCAGGTCGGGTACGTGGACACGAAGTTCGCGAACTACGGGGGCAGCTCTGCTCAGGTCGCCGAGGCGCCGCAGATCAGTGAGTTCACCTACATGCTCGCCACGAGGGCGCCGGACAACCCCGACGACGAGGTGCTGGCGGAGTTCCGCGCCGCGTACGAGGAGAAGTTCGGCCATGCGCCCAAGCCGATCGACACGTACGCCCTCATGGTCTATGACCCGATTCTCATGCTGGCCCAGGCCGTGGAGGACGCGGGCACTTCGACCGACATCGCGGCCATCGCCGAGGCGCTGCGCGAGGTCACTGACTGGAAAGGCAAGGCTCTGCCCTTCAGCTTCGACGAGAAGGGTCTGATCCAGCTGGAGACGATGCAGCTGGCGACCCTGCGCGACGGAGAGACGACCTACACGGACTTCGTGCCGTAAGCAGCCGGGCCGTCTCCACTGATCGAAAGGGAGCTTCATGTTCTTGGAAGCCGCAACGAGCGGGTTTTTCCTCGCCGCCACCTACGCCATCGCCGCATTCGGTCTGGTGATCGTGTTTGGTGTTCTTGACATCCTCAACTTCGCCCACGGCGCGCTGCTGGTGCTGAGTGCCTACCTCGCCTCCAGCCTCATCATCGGTGGTGTTCCGTACTGGATCGCTCTGGTCGGGATCGTCGCCGTGATGGCGCTGGCGGGGATGGGGTTGGAGCGCACGATCTTCCGAAGGGTTGAAGGCGAGGTGATCGCCGGTCTGGTCGTCTCGATCGGGATCATCGCGATCGTGGACACGGCAATCCTGCGGTTCTGGGGTCCGGAGCCGCGGACTCTTCCCCGGCTGGTCGAGGGCTCAGTCTCCGTGGGTTCGGCGACGTTGCCCGTCGATCGGTTGCTCATCATCGCCGTCGTCGCGGTCGTCCTGGTCCTGGCTCAGGTGGCGCTGACCAGGTCCAGGTGGGGCAAGGTGCTTCGCGCGACCGCGCAGCAGCAGGATGCTGCGTCCCTCCAGGGGATCCCGGTCGATCGTGTGAAGACCGTGGCCTTCGGGATTGGCACGGCCTTGGCCGCGCTGGCCGGGGTCGTGATCGCCTCGACGGTGACCTTCGATACGCACCTGGGTGAGTCCCTGGTGATCAAGTCCTTCATCGTCATCATCATCGGTGGGGTGGGAAGTACCACGGGCGCCATGGTCGGGGCCTCGATCCTCGGCTTCGCCGAAGCGTTCGGCAGCGCCTACTTCGGTGTCGCCGTCGCGCAACTCATTCCGTTGATCGCCCTCGCCGCGGTGTTGCTCGTGCGACCGCACGGGATCTTCGGTCGCCGGTTGGAGCGTGTGTGATGGGGGTCTTAGCCATCGCTGAGCGGCGTTCGACCAGCTCCGCCACCGGCAAGGATCTGCGTCGTGCCGCGCCGATCGTCCTGCCGCTGGTCCTGCTCGTGCTGCCGCTGGTGACCAGCAGCCCCCAGCACCACTCGTGGGTCGCGGCGTCGCTGCTGTGGTCCCTCTGGGTCGCCAGCTTGAACATCGTCTGGGGGTACGTGGGCCTATTGTCGGTGGCCCAGCTCGCGCTCGGCGCGATCGCTGCCTACTGGGTGGCGATCCTCGGTGCCCGCACCGACACGAACCTCGGGGTGCTGGTGGTCGTGGGGGTCTTGCTCTCGATGGTGGCCAGTGTCCTTCTGGGCGCGGTCTCCACCCGCTTGAAGGGCTTCTACTTCACGATCATCACGATCGCCTTCGCCCTGACCGTGTCGACGATCCTGATGAACTGGGACGTGGCTGGTCGTACGACGGGACTCATGTTCCTGCGGTCCGAGATCCCCGTGATCCACCTCGGCCCCTACGAGCTGATCGCCACGACCACCGAGGGGTTCTACGTCCTCACCGCGATCGTCTTCGTCCTGGCGAACGCCATCGCTGCCCTCGTGCTCTACTCACGCGCAGGTCGGGCGATGCGGGCGGTCCGCGACGATCCTCAGCTGGCCCGGTCGCTCGGCTTCAGTCCGGCAGCGATCCGCACGCTGGCTTTCGCCCTGAGCGGTGCGCTTGCGGGCGTTGCTGGAATTCTCCACGCCTACTCGTTCCAGCTCGTGGTGCCGGAGCTGTTCGCGATCGACCAAGCGCTCCTGGCCGTGATGTTGATCGTGCTGGCTGGTCTGGGCAACGTGTGGGCGCCGGTGATTGCCGGGATCATCTACCTGCTCCTGTATCAGGTGGCTCCGATCGACGGTGACCTGCGAGCCGGGCTGCTTGGTCTCGTGGTGATCCTCGTGATCTTGCTGCTTCCGCGCGGCATCGTGGATGCGGTCCCGGCGTGGCGACGCGCGTGGGCACATCGAGCGGCCAGTCATTCCGAGGAGGCTTCAGCATGACCGATACGATCCCCATCCTCTCTGTCCAGAACGTCACCAAGACGTTCGGCGGCATCGCCGCTGTCAGCGACGTCTCGTTCGACGTGCAGTCGGGCACCATCTGCGGGCTGGTCGGGCCGAACGGAGCCGGCAAGACGACGCTCGTCAACGTCCTGTCCGGGTTCGAGCCGTCGACGAGCGGACAGGTGCGCCTGGGTGAGCGCTCCCTCTTCGGCTGGTCGGCAACACGTCGCGCGCGGGCCGGCCTGGTACGGACGTTCCAACATGCCCACACCTTCGGATCCATGAGGGTGGGCGAGGCGTTGGCCGCTGCCAGCGTCCCGCCACGTGGCACCGGAGTGCGAGCCCTGTTCCCCTCGCGGGATCGCCAGGAGATCACCGATCGCGTGGGCAAGGTCCTTCAGTTCCTCCAGCTGACCCGATGGGAACACGCTCTGTGCGGCGACCTCCCCTACGGGGTCAAGAAGCGGCTCGGCATCGGGCTCTCGCTGGTCACCGAACCGAAGGTGCTACTGCTCGACGAGCCGGCCGCGGGCCTGAACACGGTGGAAACGACCGGCCTGGTGGAGATGCTGCGCAAGCTACGCAGCACCGGCATCACGATCCTCGTCATCGAGCACTCGATGCCGTTGATCCGCAGTGTGTGTGACTCGATGGTCGTCCTCGATCACGGAGTCAAGATTCATGAAGGACCGCCAGAAGTCGTCTTGACCGACGAACGCGTGATTGGAGCCTACCTTGGACGCCGATGATCTCCTGACGGTCACCGACCTGTCAGCCAGCTACCGGGGCGCACGTGCGATCTCCGAGATTTCCTTGAACCTGCGCGCCAGCGAGGTGGTCGCACTGCTTGGCGCGAACGGCGCCGGAAAGACGACCTTGTTGCGGGTGCTGTCCGGACTGCACGCAGAGGCAACCGGACAGTGGACGCTCCGGGGGAGTCCGGCTCGAGGTCTGCCGGCGCACGTGCTCGCCGAGCGCGGGTTGGCCCACGTGCCCGAGGGTCGACAGCTCTTCGGTGAGATGACGGTCCGCGAGAACCTCGAGATCGGGATGTACCGAAAGTGGCCCGTGAAGCCCGGGGCCCTCGATCCAGCATTCGACCTGTTCCCGGAGCTGTCCGTGCTCATCGGTCGACTCGCCTATTCGCTGAGCGGGGGAGAGCAGCAAATGGTGGCCTTCGCACGAGCATTCCTGCCCGATCCGGACGTGGTGCTGCTCGACGAGCCCTCCCTCGGGTTGGCTCCGGTCGTCGTCGACCGGATCCTGCAGGCGGTCGACGTCATGCGGGACGCCGGCAAGGCGATCCTGATCGTGGAGCAGGACACCGAGGTCGCCCTGTCGTGCTGCGACCGCGGTTACGTGCTGACCGACGGACGAATCGTTGCCTCGGGTTCCGCGGCGGAACTCAAGGCCGACAAGACCCTCGAGCACGCCTACCTGGGAGACGGCTAAGCACGTCCGCGAGCCGACGACCACCTCGGTCAATGCCAGGTGCGGGGAGGGCCACGCCCTCTTCCCCGTCTCAGGCATGCCTCGATCCGACCCATTGTTTCGCCCACCACACGAAGGAAGCCCTGTGACGATTCCTCAACCGTTCGTGTCGCTGTCGCATCTGATCGACATGAACGCCAGCGCTCGCCCATTCGACATCGCCTGGTCAGACGCCCGCGGCGAGTACACCTGGCGGCAGTTCGCTGACGACGTCAACACCAACGCGAACACGCTCACCGACCTCGGCCTGGTCAAGGGTGAGGTCGTCGCGATGCTCGCCGACTCGTCGTACTGGACCTGGCACATGGCATTCGGAGCGATCCGCGCGGGAGGCGTGGTGGCCTCCCTGAACACGATGCTCCACCCGACCGTGGTGGCGAGCACCCTCACCAAGTCGGGAGCCAGCCTGCTCGTCGTCAGCGCGAAGTTCTTCGACCTCGCCGAGGCGGCGCTGGCCCTGCTGCCGGTCGGCGAGCGTCCGCGCCTCGTCACCGCCACGGGCGATCTGCCAGGAAGCCTCGACTTCGAGGCAGCGCGGCAGATGGCGTCGGCAGAACCCCCCGCGGTCGTCCTAGAGGCACACGACGGATTCACCGTCGTGTACTCCTCCGGCACGACCGGTGTGCCCAAGGGAATCCTACACACCCACGGCGCGCGTCTGGCGATGGCGGCCAGTTACGCCTCAGCCTATGAGTTCGACCCCTGGACTCGTCTCTATCTGACAACGCCGCCGCACACGAATGGCTCCTGGATGGTGGTCCTGCCGGCGATCTATGTCGCAGCGCGGGCTCACGTGACCGACGGTTTCGACGTCGACCAGTTCTTGGCTGATGTCGAGAGCTATCGACCGACGTTCTCCTTCGTCGTCCCCACGATCGGGGCACGCCTGCTCAAGCACCCACGCGTGGCGGAAGTCGACTGGTCCTGCTTCCAGTTCATCCTGACCTCCGGTGCGCCGATGCCAATCGAGATGAAGCGACAGTTGCGCGAGCTGTCCGGGAATGCCCTGGGGGAGGCGTGGGGATTCAGCGAAGGGGTCTCCTCGGTACTTCATCCGCGCGATATGGGCGACCGTCTCGACTCGGTCGGGCGGCCGATGGTCGGCTGCGAGTTCCGTGTCATCGACGACGAGGGGCGAGAGCTCGGTCGTGGACAGACCGGCGAGCTCGTCGGTCGGTCGAACTTCATGCTGTGCGAGTACCACCACGAGCAGGCCGCCACGGAAGCCCTCATCTGGACGAGCCCGGAAGGCGGCGTCTACCTACGGACAGGTGACTTGGGGCAGATCGACGACGACGGCTGGATCTCCGTGCGGGGCCGGAAGAAGGACATGATCATCTCCGGGGGGCTGAACATCTACCCCATCGACATCGAAGACGTGCTTCGGCGGCAACCGGCCGTCGAGGAGTGTGCGGTGGTCGGTGTGCCCCATCCCGACTGGGGCGAGACCCCGGTCGCCTTCGTGGTGCCGGCCTCGGGGGTCGTGGTGCAGACCCAGGAATTGCGTGAGGCTGCCAACCGCGACCTGGGCCGGCACCAGCGCATCTCCGAGATCCGGCTGATCGATCAACTTCCACGCAACACCCTCGGCAAGGTCATGAAGCACCAACTGCTCGAGAGCTCCTGAGTCTCGTCCGCCCCACCGCTGATGGCCCTCGTGCGCCATCGGAGTCCTTGCCTTCTCGACAGCAACAGATAGGAAATCCCATGTCACCGTCCGTCTACATCCTGGGAGTCGGTTCGACCCCGGTCCGCAAGCAACCAGAGCGCGGATTCACCGACCTCGTGGCCGAGGCCTTCACCACAGCGGTCGAGGATGCGCGCCTCGACGATGTCGATCGCATCGAGGGAACCTGGTTCTCGAACACCCTGATGGACTTCTGGGGTCAGCGAGCAGTCCGCGGTCAAGCCGTGTTGACGCCGCTCATGCGTGAGGGGGTCTTCCCCAACGGCAACACGATCATCAACGTCGAGGATGGCTGCGCGAGTGGATCGGTGGCCTTCAACGGCGCGTGGTCGGCCATCAGACAGGGGGCCGATCTGGCTCTGGCGCTGGGGGTCGAGAAAATGCACGACTCCTCCCGGTCGGGCTCGGAGTTCCTGCAGTGGATGGACGGCACGGGCAACATGCTCGATCCCGACCTCTTCTGGGGTCCTTTCCGTTCGATCGCGGCCGAGAACGGACTGGACCTGAAGCAGGACCCGAACCGCTCACTCGGCATGGACGCGTACTCGGTGTTCGCGCTGACGCACATGAACACCTACGGAACAAGCATCGAGCAGATCGCTTACGCCGCAGCCAAGAACCACACCAACGCGGTGGGCAATCCAAGGGCGCAGTATCGGTTCCCGATGACGATCGAGGAGGTCCTGGCCGACCGAGTCGTGGCCGAACCTCTGACTCGTGCCATGTGCGCGCCCCGTGGCGACGCCGGCTCTGCGGTGCTCGTTTGTTCGCAGCGCTACCTCGATGCCCAGCCACGTGAGGTGCGCGAGAGGGCCGTGCTGGTGCGCGGCCATTCGCTGCGGGGCGGGCTGGTCGACACCGACGGGTCGACGACGTGGGAAAAGCGGCGTGCGCCCGTGCGCGCTGCGGATGACGCGTATGCTATGGCGGAGGTCGCGCCCTCGGATCTGGACTTGGTCGAGCTGCACGACGCGGCCTCGTTCGCGGAGATCGCGCTCGTCGAGGACCTTGGTCTGTGCGCCCGCGGCGAAGGTGGGCCGTTCACGGCTTCGGGTGCCACTCGTCCGGATGGCCAGATTCCGGTCAACCCGTCGGGAGGTCTGGTTTCTCGGGGGCACCCGATCGGGGCGACAGGACTGACCATGCTCCACGAGGTCGTCCTCCAGCTGCGCCGGGAGGCGGGGCCGGTGCAGGTGAAGGCGCCGCGCCTCGGTCTGGTGGAGAACGGTGGCGGATTGCTCGGTCTGGACAATGCGGTCAGCGCGGTGACGATCCTGGAAGGCGCCTCGCGGTAGGAGCATGCCTCGACCTGTCGGCGCACCGCTCGCGGGTGCAGGGGGACTGCGGCACGAACGATCCTCGGCTTGCCGAGCGTGCAGTGGTCCCCCTGACGTTTAGGTGACGGTGGCCCGGTGGTCGGGACGGAACTGCGCGCGGATGACCTTCTTGTCGACCTTCCCGACAGCGGTGGAGGGAAGGGCCTGCAGGAAGTGGACGCTCTTGGGTGCCTTGACGGGTCCGAGGGCTTTCTTCCCGGCCTCGATGATGGTCTGGGCGTCGTCGAAAGAAGCCTCGACCGGTACGATCACGGCGCAGACCATCTCACCCCAGTTGTCGTCGGGGATGCCGATGACGGCACAGTCGCGGACTTGAGGCATGGCCAAGAGCGCCGCCTCGACCTCGGCGGGATAGACGTTGAATCCGCCGGTGATGATCATGTCCTTCTTGCGGTCGACGATGTAGACGTACCCGTCGTCGTCGATGTACCCGACGT
>NZ_JBDYKJ010000103.1:0-11992 GCF_040012395.1 Nocardioides sp. 31GB23
TGCCCCGGCACCGGCAGCGTGTCGAGGTCGAGCCCGGCGAGCGGGTCGGTCGTGGCGTCGGGCCGCACCGTGGCGACCGAGCCGCTCCCCCGCGACGCCGGCATGACGATGGCCGAGGTGCTGGTCTCGATGATGCTCTTCGTCGTGCTCGGCTCGGTGCTGCTGTCCTTCGCGATGGCCACCGCCCGGGTCACCGACCGCATCCAGGTCTCCGGCGACCTGACCGGCGAGTCGCGGCTGGCCTTCCAGCGCTTCTCCCGCGAGCTGCGCCAGGCCAGCGACATCCGCGGCGTGCAGTTCTCGACCGGCACCGGCACCACCACCGCGATCACGTTCTGGACCGACTTCAACGGCAACGGGGTCGTCGACCTCGACGCGAGCGACCCGGAGGTGCTCACCTACCGCTGGGACCCCGACAACCAGCGCCTGACCCTGACCGCCAACGACGCCTCCGGCACCGCCGTGACCCGCCCGGTGCTCGCCGGCCGGGTCACCACCTTCGACCTGCAGCTGCGCAGCAGCCTGTGGCAGCACGACACCTCCGGCGACGGGGTGCCCACGACCTGGCAGGAGCTCGACGCCTCGGTGGTGGGCAACCGCAACGGCGTCCCCGACGACCCCGAGCTGGAGCACGTCGACCTGATCGGGGTCGAGCTGAGCGTCACCGAGGGCGACGTCGAGCACGTCTTCTCCACCCAGACCGACCTGCGCAACCGCGCCCAGAGCTGAGGACCGGCCCATGCACGAGACGAGCCGCCACCGCGACGAGGGCAGCGCCCTGGTGATCACCGTGATGGTGATGGCCCTGGTGGCCGTGCTGGGCACCACGGTGCTCGGGGTCACCGTCAACAACCTCGGCGCGACCCGGCGCGCCACCGACGCCACCCTGGCCCTCGACGCCGCCGACGCGGGGCTCAACCAGGCGGTGGCCTACCTGCGCTCCAGCGGCACCCGGGCCCTGGACGCCTGCTCGCCGGCCTGCGGCGCGGCGAACCCCTGGGGCGACGAGGAGACGCCGATGAGCGCCCCGGTCGCCAACAGCGACGACCAGCGCTACGAGTCCTGGATCGTGCCGCAGCCCGGCGGCAGCGCCGACGCGCGCACCTACCGCGTCCACTCCCGCGGGCTCGCCGGCGCCGGCGAGGCCCGCGCCCAGCGCCTGGTCGAGGCAGACGTGACCGTCTCGCTCGTCGACGTCGGGCTGCCGCTGGGGGTCTACGCCCGCTCGGTGCAGGGGGCCGGCACCCCGGACCTGTCCGGGGTCAGCATCTTCTCCACCGGCTGCGTGTGGAACCGCTCCAAGATCGACTTCGGCGGCACCACCGACGCGGCGTACGGCATCCCGGCCGCGGTGCACAGCTCACAGGTCATCACCGACCGCAACGGCAACAACAAGACCTGCAGCGGCTCGGACTCCAAGGCGATCCACCGCTCCCAGCCGTGCCCGTCGGGGGCCTTCCGCTGGGACCAGGACTCCATCGGCGGCCCCTGCTCCGACCTGGCCGGCGCGCACCCGCGCTACTACGGCCGCGACGACCTCGACGGGGACGGCGACATCGACGTCGACGGCACCTTCCTGGCCGACGACGCGGCGCTGCTGGACCTCTTCGGCATCGAGGACGACCCGCTGCCGGAGTGGAAGCTGGCCGAGCTGCGCACCGTGGCGACCTCGCAGGGCAGCTACTGGCGCTCGGCGTCGGGGTGGAGCGTGCCGGACCCCGCGACGTACCCCAACTCGGTGCTCTACTTCGACCTGACCCGCACCGAGCCCGGCGGCACCGTGGACCTGAAGGCGCTCGGCAGCACCTGGGCCCAGAGCAGCTGCGAGGACGGCGCGTGGACCCGCTCGCTGCTCATCGTCATCGACGGCGGCAACGTGAAGATGAACGGCAACAGCGAGGTCGCGGCCAGCATCGTGCTGACCTCGCGGACCTACGGCGAGGTCGACAAGGGCAACGGCAACCCCGACTACGTCGGCACGCTCTTCGCCAACACCCTCAACCTCGCCGGGGCCTTCGACTTCGAGCTCAACCAGTGCTTCCTCGACAACCTCAGCCCCAGCCTCTTCTCGGTCTCCGTGGAGGACTACCGGGAGATCGACCGCTGACCGCTGCCGCCTCGGGCAGTGGGTCGTGGTCCCGGTCGTGGTCCCGGTCGTGTGCCGGGTCGTGGTCCGGGTCGTGTGCCCAGGGACGCGCCATGGCGCGGCGAGGGGCCACGACCCGAGCCACGACCCAGACCACGACCCGGACCACGACCCGCGGCGGGGCCGGCCGGGGGCAGCGGCAGCGGGTCAGCCGATCAGCTCGAAGACCGAGAAGATCGGCATGTAGAGGGCCACGATCATCCCGCCGACGACCAGGCCGAGGCCGGCGATCATCAGCGGCTCGATGAGGGAGGTGAGGGCCTCGGTGGTGGCCTCGACCTCCTCGTCGTAGAACTTGGCGATGCGGTGCAGCATCTGGTCCATCGCACCGGTCTCCTCGCCGGAGGCGATCATCTGCACGACCATCGCGGGGAAGACCTCGTGGCGGGCCAGCGGGCCGGCGACCGACTCGCCGGCGGCGACGGAGCGGCGTACGTCGGCGACGGCGTGGGCCACCACGGTCGAGCCGCAGGTCTCGGCGACCACGTCGAGGGCCTGCAGGATGGGTACGCCGGAGCCCAGGAGGGTGCCCAGGTTGCGGGTGAAGCGGGTCAGCGCGATCTTGGCGAAGAGCGGCCCGAAGACGGGCAGCCGCAGCTTGAGCGGGTCGAGGACCTCGCGCACCCGCTGGGTGCGGCCGTAGCGGCGCCACCAGGCCACGAAGGCGACCGTGGCGACGATCCCGGCCGGCACCAGCACGCCCATCGCCCCGGAGATCGTGACCAGCACCTGGGTCGGCAGCGGCAGCTCGCCGCCCAGGTCGGCGAACATGTTCTCGAAGATGGGGACGATGAAGAGCAGCATGCCCACGCACATCAGCGCGGCCATGATCAGCACGACCACGGGGTAGGTCATCGCCGACTTCACCTTGCCGCGCAGGCGCACGTCGGCCTCGAAGGTGTCGGCCACCTGGCGCATCGCGGAGTCGAGAAAGCCGCCGGCCTCGCCGGCGCGGGTCATGTTGACCATCAGCGGCGGGAAGACCGCCTCCTCGGCGGCGAACGCGGTCGAGAGCGCCTCGCCGCCCTCGACGGCCTGGCGCACGCCGGTGAGCACCCGGCGCAGCTCGGGGTTCTCGGCCTGCTCGGCCAGGATGCCCAGCGAGCGCAGCAGCGGCAGGCCCGAGTCGATCATCGTGGCGAGCTGGCGGGAGAAGACCGCGAGCTCCTTGAGCTTGACCCGGCGCGCGACCGGCAGCCGGATCTCGGTGTTGAGGCCGGTGCCGGCGCGGGTGATCTGCAGCGGCTGGTAGCCCATCGCGACCAGCCGCTCGGCCACCGCACCCTCGGAGGGCGCCTTGACCTTGCCCTCGCGGAAGCGGCCGGCGGCGTCGCGGACCTTGTAGTCGAACTGGAGCGTGCTCACAGGTGCGCCCCGCCCGAGGGCAGCGACTGGGCCTGCCAGGGGTTGAGGCTCTCGCCGTGGGCTCCGGGGCCGGCCGTGCCGGTGCCGGGGGTGCCGCGCAGCCCGCCCGAGCCGAGCAGGGCAATGAGCTCCTCACGGTTCACGCAGTGCTCGAGGGCCGCCTCGCGGGTGATCCGCCCCTGCTTGACCAGCTCGGCGAGGTGGTTGTCGAGGGTCTGCATGCCGTCGCGGGCGCCGGCCTGCATCGCGCCGGGGATCTGGGGCAGCTTGTCGTCGCGGATCATCGCCCGGATGCCGGTGGTGCACACCATCACCTCGACGGCCGCGGCGCGGCTGCGCCCGTCGGCGGTCGGCACCAGCGCCTGGCAGACCACGGCGTTGAGGGTCGCGGCCAGCTGGGTGCGCACCTGCTGCTGCTGCTCGGAGGGGAAGACGTCGACGACGCGCGAGATGGTGTCCTGCGCCGACTGGGTGTGCAGCGTGGCCAGCACCAGGTGGCCCGTCTCGGCCGCGGTCAGCGCCACCGAGATGGTCTCGAGGTCGCGCAGCTCGCCGACGAGGATCACGTCGGGGTCCTGGCGCAGGACCTGGCGCAGCGCGGCCCGGAAGCCGTGCGTGTCGGCGCCGACCTCGCGCTGGTTGACGATGCAGCCGCGGTGCTCGTGGAGGAACTCGATGGGGTCCTCGATGGTCATGATGTGCCCGCGCCGCGAGCGGTTGACCTGGTCGATGATGGCGGCCAGCGTCGTGGACTTGCCCGAGCCGGTCGGCCCGGTGACCAGCACCAGCCCGCGCTTCATGGCCGCGATGGTGCCCACCACCGGCGGCAGCGACAGGTCGCCCAGCGTCTTGATCTCCCAGGGGATCAGCCGCATCACCGCACCGATCGACTCGCGCTGCCAGAAGACGTTGACGCGGAAGCGGGCCACGCCCGGCACCGTGTAGGCGACGTCGAGCTCGCGGGTCTCCTCCAGCACCTTGCGCTGGCGCTCGGTGAGCATCGCGTAGACCGCCTGCTGCAGCGGGCGCGCCTCGAGCGGCTCGAAGCCCTCGACGGCACGCATCTCGCCGCGCACCCGGATCGTCGGCGGGACGCCGGTCGTCAGGTGCAGGTCGGAGCCCCCGAGGTCGAGCACCTGGCGCAGCAGGTCGTCGAGCTCCAGCGACTCCCCCGCCTCGGCCTGCGCCTGGTCCCACAGGCCACCACCCGGGCCGCCGCCCACGCCGCCCCCCAGGCCACCACCGGTACCGCTCTCAGCCCACGACACGGAGCACCTCCTCGATCGTCGTGCGCCCGGCCAGCACCTTGGTCCAGCCGTCGTCGCGCAGCGTGGTCATCCCCTGCTCGCGCCCGGCACGCCCGATGTCCTCGGTGGGCGCGCGGCGTACGGCGAGCCGCTCGATCTCCTCGGTGACCGGCAGCACCTCGTGCAGCGCCATCCGGCCGCGGTAGCCGGTGCGCGAGCAGGCGGCGCACCCGCGCGCGCGGTAGATCTCGCGGGGGCCGTCGTCGGGCCACGCGAAGCGCAGCCGGCGCAGCTCGTCGGGGTCGGGACGGTAGGGCTCGCGGCAGCGCGGGCACAGCGCCCGGCACAGCCGCTGGGCCACGATGCAGTCGAGCGCCGAGCCGACCAGGAACGGCTCGATGCCCATCTCGACCAGCCGGGTCACCGCCGAGGGCGCGTCGTTGGTGTGCAGCGTGGAGAGCACCAGGTGACCGGTCAGCGACGCCTCGACCGCGATCGAGGCGGTCTCGTGGTCGCGGATCTCGCCGATCAGCACGATGTCGGGGTCGGAGCGCAGGATCGAGCGCAGCGCGGAGGCGAAGGTCAGGCCGGCCTTGGGGTTGGTCTGCACCTGGTTGATGCCCGGCAGCCGGTACTCCACGGGGTCCTCGACCGTGATCACGTTGACGTGCGGCTGGTTGAGGATGTTGAGGGTGGCGTAGAGGGTCGTGGACTTGCCCGACCCGGTCGGCCCGGTGGCCAGGATCATCCCGTAGGGCTTGGCGTACGACTCGGCGAACTTGGCACGGTTGGCGGCCTCGAAGCCCAGGTCGTCGAGGCCCAGGCGGGTGTTGGTGTTGTCGAGCACCCGGGCCACGATCTTCTCGCCCCACACGGTCGGCAGGGTGGCCACGCGCAGGTCCATGGTGGACCCCTCGTGGGTGACCGTGAGCCGGCCGTCCTGCGGCACGCGCCGCTCGGCGATGTTCATGCCGGCCATGATCTTGAAGCGCGAGACCACGCCGTTGACGATGCTGCGCGGGGCCCGGTGGGCGTCGACGAGCACGCCGTCGATGCGGTAGCGCACCCGCAGGTCGTGCTGCGTCGGCTCGAGGTGCAGGTCGGAGGCCCGGTCGGAGATCGCCTGGCTGATCAGCAGGTTGACGAACCGCACGACCGGGGCGTCGTCGACGACCTCGGTCAGCCCGGCGAGGTCCTCGACGGCGTCGGTGGCGAAGTCGGAGGTGAGCCCGGCGAGCTCCTCCTCGGCGCGGTAGACCTCGCCCTGGCGCTGCTCGATCTCGTGGCGCCCGGCGAGCGCGAAGCGCACCGGCAGCCCGCTGACGCGGGCCAGGTCGTCCTTGAGGTCGAGGTCGACGGCCGAGCGCACCGGTACCGCCACGAGCAGGGCGCCGTCGCGCCTCGCGAAGGGCACCACCCCGGCCCGGCGGGCGAACTCGCCGCTGACCAGGGCCGC
Organism: Nocardioides sp. 31GB23; assembly: GCF_040012395.1. Taxonomy (NCBI): domain Bacteria; kingdom Bacillati; phylum Actinomycetota; class Actinomycetes; order Propionibacteriales; family Nocardioidaceae; genus Nocardioides; species Nocardioides sp. 31GB23. The sequence continues at coordinate 6,215 of NZ_JBDYKJ010000103.1, forward strand.
GGCCGCGGCGTCGACACCGGTCTCGGTGAGGTCGACGTGCTCGACGCCGGCCACCCCGGCCGCCACCTGCAGCAGCCGGGCGCGGTCGTCGGCGTCCTCCAGGTCGTCGAGCAGCGCCTCGATCACCGAGCCGTGCCCCTCCCCCGCGGCCACGGCCGCGCGGGCGTCGTCGACCTGGTCGGGGGTGACCACCTCGGCGGCCAGCAGCGCCGTGACGGTGCTGTCGGCGGTGGTGGTCAGCCGGTCGTCCTCGCTGTGCCACAGGTCGGTGCGCCGCCGCGCACCACCGGGCAGCGGCACCAGCCGCCCGCCCTCGCCCGGCTCGGGCGACGCGCCCGCCCAGGCGGCCTCCCACGGGGTCGCGGCGCTCACGCCGCGCTCCCCGGCAGCAGGGCCAGCGCCAGCGCGGGCTCGCGGTGGTAGCGAGCCACCAGCTCCTCGGTGGCGGCGTCGATGCGCCGGTGCAGGGCCGTGCGGTAGGCCGACAGCTGCTCGGAGGCCTCGCCCAGGCGGGCCACCGTGGCCGCGGGGTCACCGTCGTGCTGCCAGATCTCGGCCAGCACCGGCAGCTCGGGCAGCGGGTCGAAGGCGCGCACCCGCAGCAGCGCCTCGCGCCGCGCGCCGCTGCCGGTCTCACCCAGCGCCCGCTCGACCTGGTCGAGGCCCAGCCCGCCGGAGGTGTCGCGCCCGGCCTCGATCAGGTCGGTGCGCGCGTGCACGACGCGGCGCCAGTAGGAGACGCGGTCCTCCTCCTCGCGCAGCCGGGCGCGGTAGCCGCGCAGCTCGGGGAGGCTCAGCGTGCCGGGGTCGACGTCGTACGCCGCGCCCGTCTGCTGCTGGGTCTGCTGGGGGGTCTGCTGGGGGGCCTGCTGGGGGGTGGGTCGCTGGGTCATCGTGGTCCTCCCGAGGGGTCGCTGTCGGGCCGCCAGCCGGCCCGGCGCAGCATCACCGTGAAGTCGTGCGGGTTGCTGGCCGCGCCGCGGGCGACCGTGGGGTCCACGGTGCCCTCGACGACCAGGCGCAGCAGGTGCTGGTCGAAGGACTGCATCCCCGAGTACTCGCCCTGGGCCAGGATGTCGGGGATCTCGGAGGTGCGCTCGGGGTCGGCGACCGCCTCGACGAGACGGGCGTCGGCGACCGCGATCTCGAGCACGCAGGCCCGGCCGCCGCGCCGGCGCGGCACCAGGCGCTGGCAGACCACGCCCTGCAGGCTGCTGGCCAGCGCGGCCCGCACCCGCGGCTGCTCGTGGGGCGGGAAGAAGTCGATGATGCGCTGCACCGTCTCGAGCGCGTCGGTGGTGTGCAGCGTCGAGAGCACCAGGTGGCCGGTCTCGGCCGCCGACAGCGCGGCGTGCACGGTGTCGGCGTCGCGCATCTCGCCGATCAGGATCACGTCGGGGTCCTGGCGCATCGCCGAGCGCAGCGCGCCCGACCAGCTGCGCGAGTCGCTGCCGAGCTCGCGCTGGGTGACGGTGGCGCGCCGGCTGGTGTGCACGACCTCGATCGGGTCCTCGAGCGTCAGCACGTGCACCGGGCGCTCCTCGTTGATCGCGTCGATCATCGAGGCCAGCGTGGTCGTCTTGCCCGAGCCGGTCGGTCCGGTGACCAGCACCAGCCCGCGCGGGCGCATCGCCAGGTGGTGCAGCACCTCGGGCATCCCCAGGTCGGCCAGGCGCTGCGGCTCGGCGCCGACCAGGCGCAGCACCATCGCGTCGGCGCCGCGGCTGCGGAAGGCGTTGATGCGGAAGCGCGCGAGCCCCGGCACCGTGAGCGCGTAGTCGGCCTCCAGGTCGGCGTCGTACGCCGCCCGCGCGTCGGGGCCCATCGAGGCCGCGACCATCGCGGCGACCTGCTCGGCGGGGACCACCTCGCCGACGTCGGTCAGGGCGCCCTGCACCCGCATCCGCGAGCGCTCGCCCGCGCGCAGGTGCAGGTCGGAGGCGCCGGCGTCGACCACGGCCTCCAGCAGCGGGCGCAGCCCCGCGAGGGTGGTGTGGTCCTGCTCGAGCGTGAGGCTCACCGTGCTCCTCGGGTGTCTGGGCGGGTGTCTGGGCGGCTGTCAGGAGAGGTCTCGGCAGCCCCGGCCCCCACCTTGAGGGCACCTCGGCACCGGTCCGCGGCACCGGTCCGCGGCGTCGGGTCCGTGCCAGGTCCGCGCCAGGTCCGCATCAGGTCCGCGTCAGGGCTCAAGGTGCACCTCGCGACGACCGATGCCCCAGTCAGCCCTGCACCCAGGGCGCGGGAGCGGGAGGACGACAATGGCACGCAGCGTGGTGGGCCTCGACATCGGCAGCGCGGCCGTCAGCGGCACCGAGGTGCGCCTGGGCGGCAGCGCGGCCGGCCGGGGCTCGCGGGTACGCCGCTCGGGCAGCGTGGCGCTGCCGCCCGGCGCCGTGGAGGCCGGGCTGGTGCGCGACCGCGCCGCCGTCGTGTCGGCGCTGCGCCAGCTGTGGGCCGAGCAGCACTTCGGCACCCGCCAGGTGCACCTGGGCGTCGGGTCGGCCTCGGTGCTGGTGCGCCAGCTCGACCTCGACTGGATGCCCGACGACGACCTGCGCCGCTCGCTGCGCTTCCAGGTCGCCGACCTGCTGCCGGTGCCCGTCGACGACGCCAACATCGACCACGTCCCGCTCGGCGAGGCGCAGGGCGTCGACGACCAGGGCGCCCCGCGCCGCCTGTCCCGGATCCTGCTGGTGGCCACCGCCCGCGAGGCCGTCGACGGGCTGGTGCGCGCCGTCGAGGCCGCCAAGCTGGTGCCGCTGACCGCCGACCTGTCCGCCTTCGCCGCCGTCCGCGCGGTGGCGAGCACGCCCGTGCACCCCGACGGCCCCGACGGCCCCGGCGGGTCAGGTGTGCCCGAGGCCGTCGTCGACGTCGGCGCCCAGACCGTCTCGGTCGCGGTGCACGTCGACGGCCGGCCGTGGTTCGTGCGGGTCGCCTCGGGGCTCGGCGGCGAGATGCTCACCCGGGTGCTGATGGAGCAGACCGGGCGCAGCCGCGACGAGGCCGAGGCGCTCAAGCGCACCCCCGGGACGCTGCCCGAGGTGGGCCGCTCCGCGCGGTCGCTGGAGGAGTCGGTGCTGCTGGAGGGCGTCGGGCGCCTGCTCGCCGAGGTCCGCACCACCCTCGACTTCCACTCCGGCCACGACCCCGCGACCGCGCCCCGCCGGGTGGTGCTCACCGGCGGCGGCAGCCTGCTGCCCGGCCTGGTCGAGCACGGTCGGGCCGCCTGGGGCCTGCCGGTGCGCCTGCACGACGACGCGGCCTCCCCCGCCGGTGCCGTGGCGCTCGGGCTGGGCCTGGAGGGCGCGGCGTGAGCGGCCTGCTGACCCGTCCGCTCGGGCGGCGCGGCGAGGACCCTCCCAGCATCCCCGAGCAGGCGGCGTACGCCGGGCGGACCGGCGTCAACCTGCTCTCGCCGTGGGTGCGCGAGGGGCTGCGGGTGCGCGCGCTGCGCAAGCGGTTCGCCTACGCGCTGCTCGCCCTGGTCGTGGCGGCTGGAGGAGCCTGGGCCTTCCACCAGCTGCTGCTGCGCGAGGCCTCCGCCGAGCTGCGCGGCGAGCAGGCGGTCGGCGCCGCGCTGGAGGCGCGCATCGACGGCCTGGCCCCCGTCAGCGGCTACATCGCCGACGTGCGGACCCGCTCGCAGGAGGTCCACGACACGATGTGGACCGAGATCTCGCACGCGACCGTGCTCGACACGCTGGTCGACCTGGCGCCGGGCGGCACCAGCTTCGAGTCGACCACGCTGGTGCTGCCGCTGGCCGCCCCTCCGGGGGCCCCAGCGGCCCCCGCCGACGGCACCGCCGCCGCTCCGGGCACCGACGCGGGCACCGACCCGGCCGAGCCGGTCGCCCCCGAGGACGACCCCGCTCGCGGCCTGCTGGCCACCTGCCCCGGGCCGGACCCCTTCGCGACCACGACCGTGGTGGCCTGCCTCGAGCTCAGCGGCACCGCACCGAGCCGGCGCGTGGTGGCACAGCTGGTGCAGGCGCTGGCCGCCGAGAAGCTCTTCATCGAGCCCTTCATCACCACCACGACCACCGACGAGGCCGCCGAGGTCAGCTTCACCGGCTCGGTCGGGGTCGACCCCCGGGCCTTCACCGGGCGCTACGACGACCTGCTCGAGCGCCTCGACCCCACGACCGCCGACGAGACCGACCAGACCCTCGAGGAGGAGGAGCGATGAGCCTGCACACCGTCACCGCGACCCGCGTGCTGGGCGCCCTCGCGCTGCTGCTGGTCGCCGCCGCCGCGTGGCTGCTGCTGCTCGGGCCGGCCCGGGCCGACCTCGCCGAGGCACGCCAGGAGGTCGTCGCGACCGCCGACGCCAACGCGCTGCGCACCGTGCAGCTGGCCGGCCTCGAGCAGCAGGCCGGCGACCTCGGCGCCGTCGACGACGTCGCCGACGACCTGGCCACGCTCTTCCCGCCGACCGCCGACCAGCCCGGCTTCTTCGAGATGGTCGACGCCGCCGCGGCCGCCGCCGGCATCGCGCCCGGCAAGGTCACCGCCCTCTCCCCCGGCCTGCCCACCGCCCCTGTCGAGCAGGACCCCGCGACGGTCCGGCTCGCCGAGCAGAGCGTCACCCTCGACGTCGAGGCCGACGAGCGGAGCCTGCGGCGCCTGCTCGCCGAGCTCGAGTCGATGGACCGCTCCTTCCTGGTGCGCTCGGTGACCCTGACCGCGAGCAGCGAGGCCGGCGCGGGGGCCGCCCGGGCCTCGATCCAGGGCTCGACCTTCGTCGCGGCCCCGGTCGAGCGCCCCCGCGGCGCCGGTGCGGACGCGGGCGCAGCCACGGACCAGCCCGGCGCCGGTGGTGGCGACTCCACGGGCGGTCGCTGAGATGGCCGCACCCCGCCGTCCGGGCCGGCGACGGCCGCTGAGCCGCCGCGACCCGCTGACCGGCCTGCGCGACCGCGACAGCCTGCTGCAGCGCGGCCAGGCCCTCCTCGACACCGCCGCCAAGGAGCGCCGGCGCGCCGCCGTCGCGCTGGTCGACGTCGACCGGCTCAAGCAGGTCAACGACGCCCTGGGCCACGCCGCCGGCGACCGGCTGCTGGTCGAGACCGCCGTGCGCCTGCGCCGCACCGTGGGGCCCCACGCGGTGCTGGCCCGGGTCGGCGGCGACGAGTTCGCCCTGGTCGTGCGGCTCGAGGGCGACACCGAGCCGCAGGCCCTGGCCGGCTCGATCCTGGCGGCCCTCGGCGAGCCGGTGCACGTCGACGGTGTCGAGGTGCCCACCGGCGCCTCGGTCGGGGTCGCCCTCGCCGGCGTCGACGGCACCCGCGTCGAGACCCTGCTCGCGGCGGCCGACCAGCTCATGTACGCCCGCAAGGGCGGCGGCCCGCGCCCCGGCGTGGTGACGCTGTCGGGCCGCGCGGCCCCGGCCGACGACGACCTGGCCGCCGACCTGGCCCGGGCGCTGGGCGGCGACGGGCACGGCGAGCTGCGCCTGCACCACCAGCCGCAGGTCCGCCCCGACGGCACCATCGTCGGCTTCGAGGCGCTGCTGCGCTGGCAGCATCCCCGGCTGGGGCCGCTCGGCCCGGCCGGGTTCCTGCCCCTGGCGGCGCGCCACGGCCTGGCCACGGCGCTCGACGACCTGGCGGTGCGCCAGGCCCTCGAGGACCACGCGGTGCTCAGCGTCTGCGCCCCCGAGGCTGGCGTCTCGGTGAACCTGTCCGCGCACAGCCTGCTCGACCCCGCCCTGCCCGACCGGCTGGGGGGGGGGGGGGGGGGGGGGGGGGGGGGGGGGGGGGGGGGGGGGGGGGGGGG
>NZ_JBDYKJ010000104.1:0-11773 GCF_040012395.1 Nocardioides sp. 31GB23
CCGGGTTCGGGAAGCGGCCCGGGGAAACGGACCTGCCGTAAGGCAGACACCGCGCCCCGGGCCGACTTTCACCGACCGCCCCACCACCAAATAGTCGCCTACATCGATGCCCATCGCCGCGGCGTGGTCGATGGGCGTGAAGTCGGGGTCGAGCCGATCTGCGCCGTGCTGAAGAAGGCCGGCGTGCAGATCGCCCCGAGCAGCTACTACGCCGCCCAGACCAGGCCGTCCTCAGCGCGCAGCGTCCGCGACGCCGAGCTGAACCGCGAGGGCGTCCGGGTGGCTCGGTGCACCGTCGAGCGGCTGATGCGCGCCGAGGGCCTGCGTGGGATCCCACGGGAGAAGACCCGCCGCACCACGATCGGCGATGGTGCTGAGACCGCGCGCCCCGAGGACCTGGTGAACCGCAAGTTCGTCGCGACCGGCCCGAACCAGCTCTGGGTGGCCGACCTGACCTATGTCAGGACGCACGCCGGCTGGACCTACGTCGCGTTCGTCCTCGATGTCTTCAGCAGGATGATCGTGGGCTGGCAGGTGTCCACCAGCCTGCGCACCGACCTCGCCCTGGATGCCCTGGACATGGGCCTGTGGACCCGGCAGCGCGCCGGCCACGACGTCACCGGACTCGTGCACCATTCGGATCGTGGAGTCCAATATCGAGCGATTCGCTACACCGAGCGGCTCGCCGAAGCCGAGGCCGTCGCATCGGTCGGAAGCCGGGGCGATTCGTATGACAATGCGATGGCCGAGGCGCTGAACTCGCTGTTCAAGGCCGAGTGCATCCGCAACCCCGTCATGCGCCCCAAGGGCGGCTGGAAGGCCGTGGGCGACGTCGAGATCGCGGTCGCCGAGCACGTCGACTGGTTCAACCACCGACGCCTGCACGGCGAGATCGGGCTCGTCCCACCAGCCGAGTACGAGACCACCCACTGGGCACGACAGCCGACCAGGATCACGCCAGAGAACTACCCTCAGACACCCGTCCCGACTGGGGCTGGTTCCAAGTAATCGAGCCTCCACGAAACCCGGGGCGATTCATCATCCCGGCCACACACAGCCCAGCACCGGCGGTGATCAGGGCTCCACCGGCGACGCGCGCTGGTCCGGGTGGGATGGGAAGGCGTACGGAGCGGCGGGCCAGCACCCACGCGGTCAGTACTGCGTGGGCGGAGTAGGCCGTCCACATGGCAGCCGCTGTGGATGCCCGCATTGACCCGTGCCCGTCCATGTCGTTCGCCATTCTGGCGAGAAGACCGCAGGCGGTGCGCGATGGTCGTATCACCGGTTATGGGCTGGGTCTCCGTCGCTGACCGTCGGTCGACGCGATCGGACCAATAGCGCCACCAATAGTGGGCGATGGGCGACCGTCCCTTCTTGCCACCAGTCGCCAAACTGCAACATGAGCTCCGCCAGCTGGCGCTCACGGTACCTGGACATCGTCGCTTCAGCGTCAGCTGCCAATGCCGATAGCATACCTTCCGTCGTCCTGGGACGCGCGGCGCCTACAGCGTCATACGGGGCTTCGTCTTCTCCCGTGAGGACCTCAGATCGGCGTCTGCCAGTTGGCGACCAGGCCTTGGAGCCGAGTCATTAGGTCGAGCCACAGCCCGCTGACCTGGAGTACGCCGAGCGCGATCATCACAAGACCGCCAACCAGCATGACCTTGGCCGCGTGGCGACGCGCCCACTGGAGGCGGGTCATGGCCCGTGAGACCGAGAAGGCCGCGATGATGAACGGGATCCCCAGACCGATGCTGTAGGCAAGGGACAAAAGGGCGCCGCGGCCGGCGCCGGCGCTGCTGGTAGCTAGCGTGAGGACGGCCGCGAGGGTGGGGCCTATGCAGGGGGTCCAGCCGAGGCCGAACATGACGCCGAGCAGCGGTGCACCGGCCAGCCCGGCGCGCGGGCGGTAGCCGAGCCGGAGGCTGCGGCTGGCGATCGGGAGTCGCCAGAACAGCCCGGTGAACATCAGGCCGAACACGATGGTGAGCACCCCCAAGACGCGGACCAGCGTCTCTTGATGCGCGATCAGCAGTGCACCGAAGGTGCCGAACAGAACGCCGTAGCTGGTGAATACCGCTGCGAACCCGGCGACGAACAGGACAGCGCCGAGGACCACCCGGTGGGTGCCTTGTGTGCTGCTGACGGCGCGGGTCTGGGTCGTCGTTACGTTTGCGACCTGGCTGGGCGTTTCGGCGGCGCACGCATCGGTTTCTTGGTGGTGCTCCGCGCCGGACATTCCGGCGACGTAGGACAAGTAGCCGGGCACGAGGGGTAGGACGCACGGGGAGATGAAGGAGACAAGGCCCGCCGCGACTGCCAACAGTGCGGCAAGCACGAGCGGGCCTGACATCACCAGGTCGCTGGCGCTCATGGCAACGATGATTTCGGTCCTGTTCTTTCCTCGTGCGACGTCTGGTGCGGAGTCGGTACGAACTTAGGTTACGACCACTGGATCGGCGCTCCGGGAATCAGACGCCGGCGTAGGAGTGCAGTCCGGTGATCCACAGGTTGACGCCGAAGAAGTTGAACAGGAAGGCGGCGTAGCCGGCGAGGGCGAACCAGGAGGCGCGGACGCCGCGCCATCCGGCGGTGGCTTGGGCGTGCAGGTGGGCGGCGTAGCAGACCCAGGTGATGAACGCCCAAGTTTCTTTGGGGTCCCAGCCCCAGTAGCGGCCCCAGGAGTTCTCGGCCCAGATGGCGCCGGCGATCACGGCGAAGGTCCAGATCGGGAAGGCGAAGATGTGGGCGGTGTGGGCGACCTGCTCCAGGGTGCGGGTGGTGGGGAGGGTGGCGGGGTAGCGTCCCTTGGGGGCTTGCGTCGTGCCGCGGCGCTCTAGGCGGTGGCGTACCAGGAACAGGCCGGTCGCGATGGCGCCGACGGTGAAGACTCCACCGGCGGTGATGGCGGCGGCGACGTGGATCACCAGCCAGTAGGAGTCCAGCACCGGCACCAGGTCGCCGGCGGGGGTGTAGAGGACGGTGACGGCCAGGCCGAGGGCGAGCAGGACGATGGCCACGATCCAGACGCCGAAGGCGCGGACCGGGCGCCTGGACAGGAACGCCAGGTACGCGGCGCCCGCCGCGAGTGCGCAGACGAGCACGAACTCGTACATGTTGCCCCACGGCACCCGGCCGGCCGCGAGGCCGCGCGTGATGACGCCGCCGAGGTTGAGCAGGAACGCCAGCACGGTCAGCGACGTGCCGACCGCGCCAAGCCGGCGGCTGCGGGAGGGCGGAGCGGCGACCATCGTGGTGGCGCCTGCCAGTCGGCTGCGGGCAGGGGAGTCGGCGACCAACGTGGTGGCGCCTGCGACCTGGCCGGCAGTTTCGGCGGCGTAGGCCAGCAAGGCCAGCGCGTAGACGGCGATGGCGGAGTACACCAGGCCGTTGGAGAGCTGAGCGAATGTCTGCTCGTCGAAGATCATGCGGAAACATCCTTGCTGGTGGTCGGGGGCGACGCTCCGCCCAGGGCAGCGACGAGGTCCTCGATCTCGTGTGGAGGAGGTTCGCGGCGGGTGAGGGAGTAGCCGGCGATCTCGACCAGGGTCCCGGCGTCAGTGCTGGGTCGCAGCCGCAGCCACAGCCGTCGCCGGCGGACGATCAGGGATGTGGTGAGCCCCACGAAGAGGACGATCGCCGCAACGAGGGTGATCTCCTTGCCGGGGTCGTAGGCGATCTGGAAGTTGGCGAACCGGGAGACCCCGTCGAAGGTGAGGGTGCCTTGACCACCGGGAAGCCGCATGGTCTCCCCGACCGAGAGCGCTTGGCTGAAGGGCTGTCCGTCGCGGCGCACCTGTGTCAGGTCGTCCTTGTCGAGGGTGAACACCGACTGCGGAACCCCGTCGCCGAACCCTAGGTCACCGGTGAAGGCGGTGAGAAACAACTGAGGATTCAGGGCGTCAGGAAACCTGGAGTAGGGGCCTTGGGGGCCGACATCGGCGGTGGGCAGGAAGAACCCCTCGAAGGCCAGCTCGGTCGGCTGGGCGTCCGGCGCCTTGATCACACCGTCGGAGGCGTAGCTGCTGTCCAACGGCAAAAACAGCACCGGCCCGGTGAACACGACCTTGTCGCGCCCGTCACGAACCGTGACGACCGGGGCGTACCCATTGCCGGTGAGAAAGAACTTGGTCTCGTTGACATTGAGCGGGCGGTTCGGCTCGACGGTGACGGTCTGCTCCTCACCGCTGCCGGCGCGGTAGGCGAGCCGGGCCGCGAACTCTGAGGGCTGGCCGAGGTTGGGGCCGCTGGTCTGGTAGGAGACGTCGAACTCCTCCAGGCGGAACGACAACGGTTCCAGGTCGTCGACATCGGTCCACGCTGAGGGAGTGAAGGCGTCGTACTGGGAGAGATCGTTGGCGAACGTGCCGCCCTCGGCGACGGCGACTCGGCCCTCGAACCCGATCAGCTTGCCGGCGGCGATGCCGACCAGGAGCACCAGCAGCGACAGGTGGAAGGCGAGGTTGCCGACTTCGCGTAGGTATCCGCGCTCGGCCCGGATCTCGTCGTTGGTGGAGACGACACGGAACCCCTTGCGCCGCAGATGCGCCGCTGCGGTGGCGATGATCTCGGCCGGCTCCCGGGTGATTTCCCAGCTTCGGTGGTCCTCCAGCCGGGCTAGGTTCCGCGGGGCGGGCGGAGGATCGCTGCGCACGGACTGCCAGAGCCGACGGGAGCGGGGCAGCACACACCCGGTCATGGAGATCAGCAGCAGTATGTAGATGGCGGCGAACCAGGGGGACGCGTAGACGTCGAACATCCCCATGCGGTCCAGCCAGGGCGAGATGCGGGGGTTGTCTTGCATGTAGTTGATCACTGCTGCTGGGTCGCTGGCGACGTTGCGCTGCGGGAACAGTGACCCTGGGATGGCGGCGAGCGCCAGCAGCGCGAGCAGGATCACCGCCGTGCGCATCGAGGTCAAGTTCCGCCACGCCCAGCGCAGCCACCCCCACGACGGCGGAGCCTGCGCCGGTCGTGCTGGGCCGCTGGCCGTGGTCTTCGTGTCGAGGTCAGTCACTGGCTGGTGTCTGCTTCCGCGGCGGTCTCGGTGACGATCGTCGACAGCGTCGAGTAGTCGGTGGGACCGACGATCCTGGCGGCGAGGCGACCCTGGGCGTCGACGATCAGGGTGCTCGGCACCGCGCTGGGGGGCAGCGCCGGTCCGAACGCGAGCACTGCAGCGCTGGAGGTGTCGGTGGTGATGCTGGGATACTCGATGTTGTAGTTGTCTTCGAACGCCCGGGCGGCGGCGTCGTTGTCGCGGACGTTGATTCCGACGAACCGCACCCCGAGATCCTGGGTTTCCTCCGACACTCGTTTCAGGACGGGGGCTTCGCTGCGACACGGCGCGCACCAGGAGCCCCAGACGTTGTAGACGACCACCTTGCTGGCCATGGAGGTGGTGTCGAAGTGGCCGCCTCCGAGCAGCTCGCCTGTGAACGGCTTGACCTGTTGCCGGTCCTGCGGCGCGATGACCTGAACAACGCCATCTGTGGCCGTTGGCGTGCCAGCGTCAGTCGTGCATGCCGAAAGCCCGATGGTCGCCACCACAAGGGCGGCCGCGGCGCGCGTCCGTCGCGTTCGGCGGCTGTTCATGGCAGTGCTCCTCCACGGGCTTCCGATGGGGCGCGCCAGGGCGCCGTAGTCAACTACTACTCTACATAGCAATAACCGCGTCCACCCCGCCGGCTCGACTGGCGACGAGAGAGCAGGCAGGAAATTGGGACGACCGACCGCAGGGCAACGACGGGTTCCCAGGTGGATAGTCGCGTGTGGTCTGACGACCGCTCTTCTGTCCGCATGCGGCGCGCCATCCAGCCGCGCCCCTACCGAGGATTCCGCGGCTCCGCCGGTCGAGCCCATTCAGGTGGCCGGTCTCGATCGCTGCACCGGCTCGGGACGCGAAAGCACCGGCGGGGAGAGCGCTGACCGACTTCCAGTGGTGAACCTGCTTTGCCTCAACGAGACCAGGGTGGTGGACGTGTCCCGGTTGGCTGGTCCGGTGGTGGTCAACCTGTGGGCGTCGTGGTGTGGTCCGTGTCGAAACGAGATGCCGATGCTCGCGCAGGCGGCCCGACGTCACCCTGAGGTCCAGTTTGTCGGCATCAACACCCAAGACCGCCAGGAAGCGGCCGCGGACCTCCTGAGCGAGACGGGCGTCACCTACCCGCAGTTGGTCGACGTCGACGCGGTCGTGCTTGACGACACCCGGGTCCCGGGATTGCCGGTCACGCTCGCCGTGGATGCGGACGGCAGGATCGTAGACCGGGTGATTGGCGAAGTCTCCAGGTCGGAGCTCGCCACGCTGCTCGACTCGATCACGGAGGGGGACTAGAACCGATGAGACACGCCGCGGGGAGTCCCTCCTTGGTTGGACCGGCCGGGGCTCGCACACCGAGCGCCTCCTTTGACCGCCACACTGACCGCCGCATTCGGCTCGCACGCATTCCCGCCGCCCTACTGGCCGGAATGGCTGCGGCAGGAGCTAGCGCTCCGTGGGACGAGCGGTGGCTGCTGCCGCTGGCGGTCGCGGCGCTCGTGCTTCTCGTGCAACGGGTTCCGGTGCGACGGGCAGCGGTTCTGGGGCTGTTGTTCGGGCTTGCCTACACCTTGGCCCTGACTGTGTGGATGCGGGCTGTCGGCACCGACGCGTGGCTGCTGTTGAGTCCCGTGGTCGCCGGCTTCTACGCCCTCATTGCGGTCGGGATCGCGCTCGTGCGCCGGCTTCGCGGCTGGCCGTGGTGGACCGCATGCGTGTGGGTGGCGGTCGAGGCCGCGATGTCGACGTGGCCGCTGGGCGGCTTCCCGTGGACCAGGCTGGCCTGGGCCGCGGTCGACACCCCGTTCGCGTTGTGGCTGCCCTGGATCGGCGCCACCGGCGTTAGCTTCCTCATCGCTCTCACCGGAGCGATCCTTGCCTGGGTCCTGCAGGAGGGGAGAGCGCGTCCCGCCGGAGCTGCCGCGGCCGTGGTCGCGGCGCTCCTCGTCGCGGTGGTACCCGTCCTGTTCAGCCCCGAGTCGTTGACATCCTCATGGGAAGCCGGGCGACCCGTGGTGACGGTCGCTGCGGTGCAGGGCGACGTACCCGGTGCCGGTAACGATCTGGTCGCCGTTCACCAGCAGGTCACCGCGAATCACGTCCGAGCCACGGTCGACCTTGCCCGGCGCGTCGAAGACGGCGCCGTCCCGCGGCCCGACTTCGTGTTGTGGCCCGAGAACTCCACCGCCGTCGACCCGTTCCGCGACGAGCAGACCAACGCGGGGATCTCCCGGGCCGTGGCGGCCATCGGAGTGCCGGTGCTGGTGGGCGCCATCGTGGACGGGCCCCGCCCGGACGCCGTCCTCAACCAAGGACTGGTGTGGCTCCCGGACGGTTCGACCGCGGAGCGTTACACCAAACGTCACCCGGTGCCGTTCGGCGAGTACGTTCCCTTCCGCAGCCAGATGGCCGGACTCCAGATCGGGCGCCTGGACATGATCCCACGTGACATGATCGCCGGCACCCGCAGCCGGCCGCTCGACGTCGCCGGCACCCGTGTGGTGGACCTGATCTGCTTCGACGTGGCCTACGACGACTCGCTGATCGCCCAGGTCCAGAACGGCGGGCAGATGGTGACGGTACAGACCAGCAACGCGACCTTCACCGGAACGTCGCAACTGGAGCAGCAGTTCACGATCAGCCGGGCGCGTGCCATGGAGACCGGCCGCACCGTGATAGTCGCCTCCACCAACGGCATCAGCGGCGTGATCGCCCCAGACGGCACAGTCCGCCAACAGCTGGAACCCCGGACAACCGACATTGCCATCACCGAGGTGGCGCTGGTGGATGCGCAGACCCCCGCGGTTCGACACGGCTCCCTCATCAAACTGGTCCTGTGCCTGATCGGGGTCGCCGCCGCGATCACGGCGGCCGCTAGAACCTCCCGCCGCCAGTTCCCCATGCTGGGGCATCTGAAGTCACGGCGCACACCGCGCGAGCGAGCCGATACCTGACCGTGCTCGCCCCAGCCCGAGGTCGGGCGAGAGTGTGGCCGCCGGGCTTGCTCAGCCGGTGGGGCCAGGTCGAGCCGGGGATCAGTCGAGCCGGGGACCAGGTCGCCATGCCGAGGGGAGAAGGCCGTGGTGGGAGTAGCGGCCGCAAGAGTCGCCCGCCTCGACGTGGGCCGGGCGCGTGCCTGGTTTTCACGGGGGCGACGCGCAACTCGCTCGTCGTGCTCCCTCTCGCGCTCGCTCTCCCAGAGGTATACGCCGTGACACCGGCGATCGTGGTCACCCAGACCCTGGTCGAATTGGTGGGGATGCTCGTCTACATCCGGCTGGTCCCCCGACTGGTCCCAGCCAAGGCGGCGGCCAGGACGGACATGCCGTCCGCGACATGATCGCCCAACGTTGCTGCGGAGATCCTTGAAGTACTCGACAGCCGGTGCCTGGCCTGAAGCAGCCCGTCAGTGCTGGGATAGCGACGACGCGCACAGGGCACCTGTGCTCATAGGCCGAACGCGCCACCTTCGACCAAGATGACGATGCCCAGGCCGATGAGCACGAGGGGGAACAGGACGTGCTCCCAACGCTCGAGAACCTCGGCGACCGGCTCGCGCGTGGCCACGAACTTCGCCGCCAGCACCAGGACGACGACAAGGGCCAGGAACACGACGCAGTAGGCGACCAGGGCACCGGTGCCGACGGAGAGGAACACCGGGACGTAGACCCCGATGTTGTCTCCGCCATTGGCGAACGTCACTGCGGCCACGACCCAGGCGCTGACCGGCCGCTCCGCCATGGTCTCGTCATCGTCGTCTCCGTTGCGCCAGACCTGCCAGGCGGCGTACAGACCCAACAGCAGGGGAATCAGACCGAAGTACGGAATGGCGTCGTCGGGAAGAAAGAGCCCGGCCCCTAGTGTCACCGCGAGGGAGGCGAGGAGGATGCCGGCGAATCCCAGATACTGGCCAACAACGATCTTGGCCGTCGTGCCTCGCTGTCCGGCTCCACGTGCGAAGAACAGAGACAAGACGATGATGTCGTCGATGTTGGTGACCAGGAAGAGGCCGATCGCCTGAAGCGCGGAGGAGATCATGGCGTGTTTGTTTCCTTCTGTAGACGGTCGTGGCGACGGGGTCGTGGACGGTGACGGGCCGGAGTCAATCGCAGCCCGCGACAACGGCACTGTGGCGCGGTGTCTCTGTGCGCCTCAGGGGTGCCGGTCAGAAGTCCCCGGCGTCCGTGTTGGCGGGGTGGGCGGCAGTCGACTTGCCGTCTTCGGCCACCGTGCGCTCGGGGCGGGCTTGCAGCACGGCGATCACGATGAAGCCGGTGACCAAGAAGGTGTCGGCTAGGTTGAAGGTGGGCCACCAACCGGTGTGCAGGTAGTCGGTGACGACGCCGTCGCGGGCACGGTCGATGACGTTGGCGACGGCGCCGCCGAGGACGGCGCCGCCGGCGATCCGCTCGACCCACCCGGCGCGCGGGGCTCGATGCCACACGTACGCGGCCAGGGCGATGGAGATCACGGTGGTGATGGCCACGATGACGCCGACCGGGAGCTTGTCGCCCATGCTGAACGCCACGCCCGAGTTGTAGCCCAGCCGCAGCTGGAGCAGCCCGAGGTCGACGGTGGAGTCGGCGAGCCGGGCCTCGGAGACAGCCTTGGCGACGAGGTCGATCGACGCCGCTGTGAGGGCCACCAGCACGACCACCGCCCGACTCCTCCGCGCGCGTGCCGCGGCTGGACTGGTACCGCTGGTCACCTGGCTCCAACTTCCGTCGTCAGCGGAGGCGAGGTCGGCTGGGTGGCCGGTGCGGGCGGCAGCGGCCGGGCGCGCCCGGCGCGGACCCCGTTGCCGATGACGAAGATCTCGGCGATCTCGTGGACCAGGACCACCGCGGCGAGCCCGAGCACGCCGAAGGCAGCGAGCGGTATGAGGATCGCGATCAGGCCGAGCGAGAGGCCGACGTTCTGCAGCATGATCGACCTCGCCCGGCGGGCGTGGCTGAGGCTGTGGGGAAGGTGGCGCAGGTCCTCACCCATGAGGGCGACGTCGGCGGTCTCGATGGCCACGTCACTGCCCATCGCGCCCATGGCGATCCCTACATCAGCGGTGGCCAGGGCGGGGGCGTCGTTGACACCATCGCCGACCATGGCAGTGGGCCGTTGCTCGCGGAGCCGTTGGATGATGGCCGCCTTGTCCTCAGGGCGGAGGTCGGCGTGGACGTCGCTGATGCCGGCTTGGGCAGCCAGGGCGGTAGCGGTGCGTTCGTTGTCGCCGGTGAGCATGGCGACCTTGTAGCCGTCGGCGCGGAGACGGGCGACGACCTCTGCGGCTTCGGGGCGCAGGTCGTCGCGGACGGCGACGGCGCCAATCATGACCCCGTCGTACTCCACGAGCACGGCGGTGGCGCCGGCTTCCTGCATGCTGGCAACGGGCTCGGCGAGGTCGCCAGCGGGGATCCAGCCGGGCCGGCCGAGTCGTGCCTGGCGGCCGTCGACGGTTCCGGTGATGCCGGCGCCGGTGACGGATTCGACTCCGTCAGCGTCGCGGTGCTGGGGTACGGCGGCGAGGATGGCGCGGGCGAGGGGATGCTCGCTCCGAGCCTCGAGGGCAGCGGCGATGTCCAGGACCTGCTCGCGGGTGTAGCCGGGTGAGGTGGCGACATCGACGACAGCCGGGTCGTTGCGGGTCAGGGTGCCGGTCTTGTCCAGCGCGACCGTCCGGATCCGGCCGAGCGCCTCGAGGGCGGCGCCGCCCTTGACCAGGGCGCCGATGCGGCTGGCGGCACCGATGGCGGCGACCACGGTGACCGGCACGGAGATCGCCAACGCACACGGGGAGGCGGCGACCAGGACGACCAACGCGCGCTCGATCCAGGTGGCGGGGTCGCCGAGGAGGCTGCCCGCGACAGCGATGAGGGCGGCAAGGACCATGATCCCGGGGACCAGAGGCTTGGCGATGCGGTCGGCCAGGCGCTGGGCATCGCCCTTGCGGGACTGCTCGGCCTCGACGATGCTGACGATCCTGGCGAGGGAGTTGTCCTCGGCCGTGGTGGTGACCTCGATCTCGAGGACGCCCGTGCCGTTGATGGAACCCGCGTAGACGGTGTCCCCGGTGCTGGCTTCGACCGGGACGGACTCGCCGGTGAGGGCGGAGACGTCCAGGGCGGTGCGGCCCGTGCGGATGACTCCGTCCGTCGCGACCCGTTCGCCGGGCCGGACCAGCAGCACGTCACCGATGGCGAGCTCGACAGGAGCAACAGTGACCTGGGTCCCACCACGAAGAATGGTGGCCTCGGCCGGGACCAGGGAGAGCAGGGCGCGCAGGCCGCGACGCGTGCGGGCCACGGCGTACTCCTCCAGCCCCTCGCTGATGGAGTAGAGGAAAGCCAGCATCGCCGCCTCGGCGACCTCGCCGAGGATGACCGCGCCCACGGCGGCGATGGTCATCAGGGTGCCGACGCCGATCTTGCCCTTGGCCAGTCGCTTCAGCGTGTGGGGGACAAAGGTCCAGGCGCCGAGCGCCAAGGCAACGGCGTTCAGCCCGGTCACCATACTTCGGGAGGCGTCGTTGAGATCAGCCACGAAGCCGGCGATCAGGAAGAGCCCAGCGAGAGCGGCGAACCTCAGCTCATTGACCTCCCACAGCCGTTCGGGCTCGTGCTCTTCCAGCTCTCCGTCGTCGTTTCGGGTTTCGTCGGGGCCGCAGCCGCAGGCGTCCGTCACAGTGCACGTTCCTTCGTGGTGGTGGGGGATTCGGGGTGGGACTCGGTGGCTGTCTCTTAT
>NZ_JBDYKJ010000105.1:0-11563 GCF_040012395.1 Nocardioides sp. 31GB23
AAGGAACTACCCAAGGCAGGTGGCGTGAACGCCACCGTCGTGGTGACCATGACCCTCGACTCCCTCAAGGACGGCCTGGCGGCCGCCACCCTCGACACCGGTGACCGGATCAGCGCCGCCACCGCGAGGCGGCTGGCCTGTGAGGCGGGCGTCGTCCCTGTCGTGCTGGGCGGCAAGAGTCAGCCGCTCGACGTGGGACGTGCGAAGCGGTACTTCACCCCGGCCCAGCGGGTCGCGATGGGTATCCGTGACGGTGGTTGCACCGCCCGTGGCTGTGACGCCCCTCCGGCGATGTGCCACGCCCACCACGACGACCCCTGGTCGTGCCACGGCCACACCGACCTAGCCCGCGGACGACTCCTCTGCCCCTACCACCACCGCTGCATCCACGATCCCGAGTACGAGAGCGATGTCGGTGGCGACAACCAGGTCACCTTCCACCGACGAACCTAGGAGCACTCCGCTCCCGGCCCCGCTGCTCGACCAACGGCGCTGCCGCGCGCCCGTTGGTTGAGGAGGTTGCGCAGCAACCATCTCGAAACCCGGTGAGCCCATGGCGTACGGCGAGCGCGGTCCTCACGGGGTCTCGGCGTCGGCTCGTCGCTGGCGCTCCTCCCTGCTCGACCAACGGCGGTGGTCACCGTCGCTGGCGCTCCTCGCTGCTCGACCAACGGCGGTGGTCACCGTCGCTGGCGCTCCTCGCTGCTCGACCAACGGCGCGGTTCAGGCGGCGACGCCGCGGCGGCGTACGAGGCCGACGAGCACCTGCTGCTGCTCGGGGGCGAGGCGCCGCACCAGGAGCAGCCACGCGCCGAGGTAGACCACCGCACCGGCGACCAGCTCGACCAGCACCGGCAGGTGCAGCAGCACCAGCAGCGCGACCAGCACCACCGACGCGGCACCCGAGCTCAGCAGCGGGCTCAACACTCGCGGGCGCTCCCCCACCCGCTGCAGGAAGCCCAGCACCACCACCGCCTGCACCAGGTAGGACAGGGTCGTGGCCAGGGCTGCGCCGGTCGCTCCGAGGACCGGGATCAGGGCCAGGTTGAGCGCCACGTTGACGCCCAGCGCCGCGCTGGAGGAGGCCAGCAGCGCACGGTGGCGGCCCAGCACGTGCAGCAGCGAGTCGCTGAAGCTGGCCAGCGCCAGCAGCATCGCGGCGGGGGCGAGCCAGGCCAGCACCGGCGCGGCGGAGGCGGCGTACGTCGCCCCGAAGAGCAGGTCGATGACGTCGCGGCCCTCGGTGAGCGAGACCGCGACGAAGGGCAGGTAGACGAAGCCGCCGACGGCGATCGCGCGCTCGCAGCCCAGCAGGCGCGTCTCGCGGCTGCGGGTGGCGCTGAGCACCGGCAGCACGGCCGCGTTGATCGCGTAGGTCACGAAGAGCACGGTCTCGAGCAGCCGGTAGGCCACCGTGTAGACGGCCACCGACCCGGCTCCCTCGAGGTGGCCCAGGATCAGCACGTCGACGCGGAAGAGCAGCATCAGCACCAGCCCGCTGACACCCACCAGGACCGTCTCGCGCACCGCGGCCGCCAGGTCGCCGCGCCCGAGGTCGCGCAGCGGCTGGCGCACGTCGAGACGGCGGGCGGCGAGCACGTGGGCCAGCCACCCCACGACGGTGCCGGCCAGGAATCCGGCTGCGACCCCCTCGGCCCCCGTGCCGGCGGCGAGCGCCGTCAGCACCGCGGCGGCCGTGGCCACCCGCTGCACCACCAGGGCCGTCGACACCCCGGCGGAGACCTGCCGGCAGGCCGCGGCCGTGCGGATCGTCTGGCTCCACAGCTCGGGGAGCCCGGCGGCCAGCATCAGCGCCAGCACCGTCCAGGACCCGACGGCCGGCACCCCGGCCAGCAGCAGCCCCGCGGCCACCAGGAGCGGCACCGACAGCGCCGACTTCCACACCTGGGTGGCGCGGAAGAGCCGCGGCAGCGACTCGGGCACGGCGCTGCCGCGACGGGTCAATCCGCTGTCGAAGCCCCACGCGGCCAGCGAGGTCAGCACCAGCATGATCGTGAGCGCGTAGAAGACCGCGCCGAAGTCGTCGGCCGGCAGCATCCGGGCGGCGGCGACGGTCCACGCCAGGGTGGCGACCTTGCCGAGCACCTCGGCGACCGCGCGCACCACGGCGTTGCGGGCGGCCCGCTGGGTGGTGTCGCTGATGACCTGCTCAGCCACCGGCGTCCCCGGTCGCGCGCCCCAGCAGCCCTCGCAGGCAGCCGGCGGCCTTGGCGACGTCCTTGAGGGCGACCACCACCGGCACCCGCACCCAGGTGCCGGGCACGACGTCGACGTCGCGGGCGCGCAGCGCCGGCAGCGCCAGGTAGCCGGCGGCCCCGGCGAGCACCGCGGCGCGGGTGCGGACCCCGCCGGTCGCGAGCAGCAGCGGCCCGACGGCGTACGCCGAGGCGCGCACCAGGTCGCGGCTCACCAGCTGCCAGGAGCCGGCGCGGCCACCCCACTCGCCGTACTTGGCGTACATCCGCGCCATGTCGGCCAGGTCGCCGGTCTGCGCCCAGGTGACCCGCGCGTCGAGGGCCAGCGCGCTGCGGCCGCCGCTGGCCAGCACGGCGTCGCCGAAGACGGCGTCCTCCGAGCTGCGCAGCCGCGCGTCGAAGCCGCCGGCGACCTCCCAGGCCGGCACCGCGCAGGCCATGGAGCGTCCGTCGAGGCGGCGCGCCGAGAAGCTGCGCCCGCTCACCCGACCGGCCAACCGGGTCAGGGCGCCGGGGCGCCGGGCCTCCTCGATCGAGGGGAAGAGCGCGACGCGGGCGGCGTCGCGCACCGGGTCGCCGCCGTCGACGTCGTAGACCCCGACGACCAGGTCGACGGGGTCGGGCTCGGCGAAGGCGGCGCGCAGACCGGTGAGCCACTGCGGCCCGGGCGCGCAGCCGGCGTCGGTGCAGGCCACCCGCGGGTGCCGGGCCTCGGCGAAGCCGGTGTTGCGCGCGACCGACAGGTTGACCCCGGGACCCTCCAGCAGCCGGATGCGGTCGTCGCGGGCAGCCCAGGCCGCCAGCTCGGCGCCCGTCGCGTCGGTGGAGCGGTCGTCGAGCAGCAGGTACTCGTCGTCGGGACCGAGCTGCGCCACGACCGCGCCGACGACCTCGTCGACGTGGCCCGCCTCGTTGCGGAAGCAGGTCAGCACGCTCATCGGGGGTCCGACCAGGCCGGCCCCGGGCCGGCGGGCCACGTGGGCCAGCAGCTGCACGGCGCGCTCGGCGCAGGCGCTCGCGTCGGGGTGGTCGGCGAGCACCGCCCGCCCGGCGCGACCGCACGCCTCGCGGGCCTCGGGGTCCTGGAGGTCGGCCAGCGCGTGCGCGACCGCCCGGGGGTCGCTCACGGGCACGACACGACCGGCGGCGCGCGCCATCCGCTCGACCTCCGGGTTGCCGGTCGCACCGACCAGCGGCACCCCGGCGCCCAGCGCCTCGAGCGCGACCAGGGAGTAGCCCTCGCGCCCGAAGCGGTCGCCGTCGCCACGGGTCAGCACGGCCACGGCGTCGAAGGCCGCCAGGTGCCGGCCCGCGTCGGGCACCGGCCCGCTCAGCTGCACCCGGTCGGCCACGCCGTGCCGCAGGGCGAGGGCCTCGAGCCGGGCGCGCTCCCCCGGCTCCGACGGGTCGTCGGGGCCGACCACGACCAGGCGCCACGCCCGCGCGGCGTCGTCGGCCAGCGCCTCGATCGCGGTGTCGACGCCCTTGTAGCCGACCAGCCGGCCGAGCACGGCCAGCACCGGGCCCTCGCTGCTCGCCACCCCGTGATCCACCCCGTGCTCCGCCCAGTACGCCGCCGCCTCGGCGCGCGACGCCGGCGCGGGCGGGCGCGGGGGCGGCACGATCGTGGCGTCGGAGCGACGGGTGGCGGCGGCGACCGAGGCGGAGGTGGCCAGCACCGCGTCGCTCATCCGGCCCAGGCGGGGTGCGAGCTCGCGGTCCCAGGAGAAGTCGTGCTTGGCCCAGACCACCGGCACGCCGACCGCGCGGGCGGCGGGCACCACGGCGGCCGCGGCCTTGACCCCGTTGGCCAGCAGCACCTCGGCGTCGCTGTCGCGCAGGCGGTGGCCCAGGTCGAGGTTGCGCAGCGCCAGGTCGCGGGCGCGCGGCCCGGTCGGCAGCACCGTGACCGGCACCCCGTCGGCCTCCAGCGCCGCCCGCAGGGGGCCGTCCTCGAGCATCCAGACCTCGGGGCGCAGCCGTGCCCGGCTGGTGCGCAGCAGGTCGAGCAGCCAGGTCTCCGACCCGCCCAGGGTGCCGGTGGGGGTGACCACCAGGGCCCGCAGCGGGGCCAGTCGCTCCGGACCGTCCGGGGCACCGGCGCGGTCGTCGGTGGTGCTGGAGGTCAACGGGGCTCCTGGGTCGGGGTGGGGGCCGTCGCGCGAGCGTGCTCGCACGCGGCCACGAGGGCGGCCAGCACCAGCCACACCGTGGTGAGCACGACGGGGTTGCGCAGGGGGTAGTCGAGCATGCCGTGCGCCAGCACCGGCACCAGCGCGGCCGCGAGCACGCCCGGCAGCAGGCGCACCTCGGCGGCGGGCGGCAGCGTGGCCGTGGCCCGGCGCGCCCGGAGGAGCCCCGCGCCCAGACCGGCTACCAGGACCAGCAGCGCGCCGAGCCCGACGAGGCCGAACTCGACCGCGGTGTTGAGCAGCAGGTGGTGGGCGTGCTCGACCTCGAGGACCACGCCGGAGCGCAGGGAGTCGCTGGCGGCCTCGAGGAAGTAGCCGCCGGGGCCGTGGCCCAGCAGCGGCGCCTCGGCGACCAGGCGCAGGCCCTCGGCCCAGATCAGCGGCCGCTGGTCGTAGGGGTTGGCGCCGGCCTCACCGACCGAGGCGACCCGGTCGAGCACCTGGCCCAGCGGACCGACCCCGAGCAGGCCCAGGGCGCCGACCACGACGACGAACCCGGCCCCCAGGCGCAGCAGCGAGCGCCGGGTCGGCGCCACCAGGACGGCCAGCGCGACCACGCCGGCGAGCCCGCCGAACCAGGCACCGCGCGACAGCGAGACACCGAGCGCGGCGACCAGCAGGCCGGCGGCGACCAGCCCGGTCGCGCGCAGGCGCGGTGACGCCGAGCCCAGCCCCACCCCCAGGGCCAGCACGAGCAGCACCGCGCTGAAGAGCCCGAGCTCGTTGGGCTGGGAGAAGACACCGACGGCGCGGCCGGTGACGACGCCACCGCCGTAGAAGCTCTCGGTGGGCCCCGACGCGACCAGCGCCCACACCGACGAGGCGGCGCCGGCCACCAGCAGCCCCACCACGACCCGCGTGAGCTGCGCGGTGGTGCGCACCCCCGTCAGCACGGCCACGACCAGCAGCACGAGCAGCAGCAGCTGCACGTCGAGGCGGAAGGCCAGGTCGGCGTCGCGGGCACGGGGCGTGGCGAGCGCGGCGACGACGAGGAAGAGACCCAGGGGCACGGCCACCGGCCACGGGGGCAGCCGCCAGTCGAGCCGGGCCGCCGCCGGCGCCAGCACCGCCACGGCACCGAGCGCCGTCACGAGCTGCACCAGGTCGACCGGGCCGGCGCCGAGGTGGCCCAGCGGCAGGGTGAGCGCGACGGTGGGCACCACCAGGTCGCTGCGACGCCAGGCCAGCACGACCAGCACCGGGGCCAGCACGAGCAGCAGCGGGGCGAGCGGGCCTGCGACGAGGCCGGCACCCGCCAGCAGGAGGCCCAGCCCCGAGCCGGCCAGCGCCAGCCCGGCCAGCGCGGCCAGCGCGGCGACCCGCCCGGCGCGGGCACCCGTGCGGGCGGGCGGGCGGACACCGGGCGGCGTACGACGCGGGCGGCGGCGGGGCACGTCGCCCCAGGCCCGCGCCCGGGGGCGGGGCGGGGTCACCGAGGGTGCGCTCACCGACCGCCTCGCTGTCCGCCGAGGGAGGTCAGCGCGGCGCGCACGGTGCGACGCACCACCGGTGCCCGGTCGAGCGCCGCCCACCACTGCCGGTAGCCGGGCAGCTGTGTCTTGAGCCGGAAGGAGGCCAGGGTGTCGGTGGCGTTGACGTCGACCCGGCTGACCGCGTGGGGACCGGCGTCGTCGAAGACCGAGAACGCGACGTCGAAGCCCTCGGCCGCGACCGTCTGTCGCGCGGCCTCGTCGTGGGCGCCGAAGGGGTAGGCGAAGGAGCGCAGCGGGTCGCCGACCAGCTCGGCGAGGCGCCCGTGCGCGCGGCGGACCTGGTGGTCGAGCGCGTCGGCGCCGAGCCCGCGCAGGTCGAGGTGGTCGGCGCCGTGGACGCCGAGCTCGAGCCACGGCAGCGCATGGAGGTGGCGCAGCTCGTCGGGGTCGAGCAGCGGCTCGTCGGCGGGTCGCGGCAGCCAGGTGGCCGTGCGGCCGGCCAGGTCGGAGGGCACGTAGAGCAGGGCCGGGACACCGAGCCGTTCGAGCACCGGCACGGCCAGCTCCAGCACCGAGGTGAAGCCGTCGTCGATGGTCACCACGAAGGAGCGCCGGGGCCGGTGGGCCCGGTCGGCTCGCGCGGCCAGGTAGCCGTCGAGGTCGAGGGCGTGCCACCCCTGGTCGAGGAGCCAGCGCAGCTGCTGCTCGAAGCGCTCGACCTCGACGAAGAGGTTCTCGGGGTCGTCGTCGCGCCGGTGCGTGCAGAACCCGTGGTACATCAGCACCACGGGTGGTCGACCGCGCGACGCCTGACGCCCGGCGCCGGGCCGCGGCTCAGCCACCACGCCCGGTCTCGCGCAGGCCGGGTGCCTCCGCCTGGGCCCGGGTGGCGTGGTTGAGCACGACGCCGCGCACCGGGACGCCCAGGCGCTGCAGCCGGGCCGCGGTGCGCGCGACGGCCGCCGTCGACGTGCCCGCACGCACCACCACGACCGCCGAGGCGGCGTGCCCGGCGACGACCTCGCTCAGCTCGCCGGCGCCCAGGGGCGCGCTGTCGCAGAGCACGACGTCGTAGCGGTCGGCGCTGCGCTTGAGCAGGTCGGGCAGGCGGCGGTCGACGAGGTCGTCGACGCCGCTGAGCGGCTCGGTGGTCAGCACCGCCACGCCCCCCTCGCGGTGGACCGTCTCGGCGAGCGGGGCGCTCTCGGTGAGCGCGTCGTGCAGGGCGAAGCGGCTGGGGGTGCCCATCGTGGCGCTCAGACCGGCGTGGTCGAGGTCGAGGTCGAGCACCAGGGTGGACTGCCCCCGGTCTGCCAGCGTGCGCGCGAGCAGGAAGGACACGGTGCTGGCGCCGGCGCCGGCCTCGGCGCCCACCACCACGACCGGGCCGTCGGGGACGCTGGAGGCGGAGGCCAGGAACCCCGAGCGCAGGGAGCGCGCCGAGGCCAGGATCTCGCTGTCGGGGGCGACCGCGCGCCGCGGCCAGGCGGAGGTGAAGGCGGGCAGGCTGCCGAGCACGGGGCCGCCCGCCGCGCCGGCCGCGTCGCCGCCGGTGCGGGTGCGCGGACGCACCGCCTCGAGGGCGTAGGCGACCACCAGCGCGGCGAGGAGCGCGGCGAGCACCAGCAGCGCCTGCATCGCCCGGGTGGACGAGAGCAGGCCGGGGGCCTCGGTGCGGGCGCCGGAGAGCACCGTCGCGTCGGCGAGGGGATCCTCCTCGCCCAGCGTCACGGTCTGCTCGGCCACGGCCCGGGCCACCAGCAGCGCGTCGTCGGTGCTGGGCAGGGTGGCCCGCACGGCCAGGTTGCCGGCCTCCTGCGAGGCGGTGACGTCGACGGCGGCGTCGAGCACGTCGACGGAGATGCCGGTCTCGGAGGCGACCTCGCGCAGCACCTCCGGAGAGGTCAGGGCCACCGAGTAGCGGCCCAGGGCCAGCTGCACCGCGTCGGTGCTGAGCACGTCGGCCGACTCGGGAGCCACGCCCACCACCGCGACCGCGGTGGTGTCGTCGGCCCGCGTCTCGACGGCCAGGACCCCGACGGCCGCGGCGGGGACCAGCACCGCGAGCAGCACCGCCCAGCGGAAGCGCAGCGCCCGGGCCAGCACGCCCAGGAACGGCGCCCCGGTCACCGGGTCACCCCGTAGAGGTCGCGGAAGGCCTGCCAGACCGGGCGTGGGCGGCGCTCCTCGTCGAGCATGGCGTAGCCCTCCTGGTGCTCGTCGGTGCTCTCGTCGTTGGCCGCGTCCTTGTACCAGAACGCTGCGCCGACGTAGGGGAAGTCCTCGGCGAGCAGCGTCAGGGCCTCCGCGGCGTAGCGGGCCTGGGTAGCCTCGTCGACCCCGCGTCGCCACGGCTCGGTCTCCGCGTCGTTGTCGTGCACGCTCCAGCCGAACTCGGTGATCCACACCGGGAGCCGGTCGCCGTTCTCGATCATCGTCTCGCGCACCTCGTCGAGGTTGCGCAGGTTCCAGACCTCTCCGTCGTCCTCGACGCTGGGCGCCGAGTCGGCCGGGGCCTGGTAGGAGTGCACCGACATCACGTCGAAGCAGCCGCCCGCCCCGGCGTCGTAGGCGCGCTGGAGCCAGTCGTCGTCGTTGTACATCAGCCCGCCGAAGACCACCCGTGACCCGGGGTCCTCACGGCGCACGACGGGGTACGCCGCGCAGAGCAGCTCGGCGTACGTCTCGGGGTCGGTGCCGTGGTAGAAGACCTCGAGGTTGGGCTCGTTCCAGATCTCGTAGGCGTCGACGACGTCGCCCCAGCGCTGCGCCACCTCGCCCAGCGCGTCGGCGTAGTCGCCGGCGTCGTCGGGGCTGGTGTACTGCGCGGTGAAGTCGTCGGGCTCCGACGAGGCCCACGACGGGGTCAGCCAGAACATCACGAGGACCTGGAGGTCGCGCTCGCGCAGCTGGTCCATCACCTCGTCGACCAGGGGCACCGCCCAGCCCTCGTCGAAGCCGCCGGGCCGCGGCTGGAGCATCGCCCAGCCGACGTCGAGGCGCACCCACGAGGCGCCGGACGCCTCGATGCGGTCGAGCACCTCGTCGCGCTCCGCGGCGTCGTAGTGGGTCCAGGTGCCGTGGAACTGCAGGCCCAGGGACGGCAGGGTGGAGGGGTCGGGCGGGTCCTCGACCGTCGCCGCCTGCGTGGTGGCCGTGTCAGAGACCTGGGAGCTCGAGGGGTCGAGCGCCTCGGACCCGCCGGCGCCGTCCTCGGCGCGCAGCAGCAGCACACCGCTGAGGGCCACCGCGGTCGAGACCGCGGCGGCTACGAGCACAGCGAAACGGCCCCCCATGTCGACGAGGCTACCCGGTGCGGCCCGCGCCGAAACACTCGTGCACTGGTGAGGCCGCCCGCTCGAGGCGGCGCCGCACCGGCGTCAGTAGGTCGTGACGTGCACGTGGTCGTAGTGGTTGGCGGTGGTCGAACCACGGTCCGACATGCCACGCCAGCCCTCGCTGCCGCGCTCGACCGACCAGATGTTCTGCGAGTAGATCGCGTAGGAGACACCGAGGCTGCCGGCGTTGGCTCGCACGAACTCCGCGACCTGCCAGCCGCGCGAGCCGCTGACCATGATGTCGACCGCGATGCCCTGGGCGTGCTCGCCGTCGCCGCGGAAGGTGCCGTAGGTGGTGATCTCGGGGAAGGCCGCGCAGACCGCCCGGTGCACCTTGACGATGTTGGGGCTGACGCCGGACGGGACCGACGTGCCGTTGCTGCAGGTGGCGTTCGAGGAGGCAGCGGCAGCAGCCGGCTCGGACTCCTGCTCGTCGACCGGCTTCTCGTCGCTCAGGTAGCCGGCGCTGACCCAGCGCGACGTGCCGCCGACCACGACCTCGTCGCGGCCGTAGAGCGAGCGCCCGGTGACCAGCACCTTCTTCTCGGCACCCAGGACACCGTCCTTGCCGGCCTTCTTCGCCGGGGAGACCCACAGGTTGAGGTCGGCGGTGGTCCACAGCCTGGTGTCGGCGCCGGCGACGGCGGCCTGCACCGCTGCGGGGGCCATCATCTTGTCGAGGGCGGACTTCTTCTCCAGCCGCACGCCCTGGCGCACCGGTGCGGTGGCCAGCGAGCGGTCGGAGGAGCGCGAGACCACGGATCCGCGGTCGTCGAGCTCGGCGGCGGTGATGCCGGCGCTCAGCTCGGAGACCGAGGCGGCGACGGGCACCTCGGTGGCCGTGGGCTCGGAGGAGGCGATGCCGACGGTGACCGCGGAGGCGGTCGCCAGCACGGCGAGGGTCCCGGCCACGACGGTGGCGCGAGGGCGGAGGCGGGCATTGGCGTCCCGCTTGTGGCGTAGGTCTGCCACAGCGCTGATCCTTTGCTGTTGATGACACAGGCGACGCCGGTCCGCTGTGGCGGGCCGGCGAAGTTCCCTACTGAAGCACACCGCAGCGCCGCATCCGGCATCATCGCGGGCAAAATCGTGCGTGTGCTCGCTCACCAGCGCTCAGCCGCCGGTGGTCTCCACGGCGTCCTCGGGGGTGGCCTGCCCGCGCCCGTCGGTGTCGTCGAGCCAGCCCTCGGGCAGTGCGACCCTCGCCCGTGGCGAGCCCTGGCGACCGCGCGGCGCACCCAGCGCGGCCGTCGGGAACTGCTCGTCGGGGTCGAGGTCGGCGAGCAGCGCGTCGAGGTCGGCGAGCGAGGAGACCAGACCGAGCGAGCGGCGCGCGTCGCTGCCGGCGGCGAAGCCCTTGAGGTACCACGAGACGTGCTTGCGGAACTCCTTGCAGCCGCGCTCCTCGCCCATGTGGCGGCACAGCAGCTCGGCGTGGCGGCGCATCATGTCGCGCACCTCGCCGAGCGTGGGCAGGGTCGCCACCTGCTCCCCGGCGAAGGCTGCGGCGAGGTCGCGGAAGAGCCACGGCCGCCCGAGGCAGCCGCGGCCCACGACGACGCCGGCGGCCCCGGTCTGCTCGACCATCCGCACCGCGTCGGCGGCCTCCCAGATGTCACCGTTGCCGAGCACCGGGATGTCGACGTGGGCCACCAGCTCGCCGATCGCCTCCCAGTCGGCGCGGCCCGAGTAGGCCTGCGAGACGGTGCGCCCGTGCAGGGCGATCGCGGCGCAACCGGCCTCCTGGGCGATGCGCCCGGCGTCGAGGTAGGTCAGGTGGTCGTCGTCGATGCCCTTGCGGGTCTTCATCGTCACCGGCACCCCGTGGCGCGACGCCGCGCCGACGGCGGCCTCGAGGATCTCGCCCAGCAGCCCGCGCTTCCAGGGCAGCGCGCCTCCCCCGCCCTTGCGGGTCACCTTGGGCACCGGGCACCCGAAGTTGAGGTCGATGTGGTCGACGCCGTGCTCGGTGCACAGGATCTCGGCGGCCTTGCCGACGTGCACCGGGTCGCTGCCGTAGAGCTGCACCGACCGCGTGGTCTCGGCCTCGTCGAAGACGAGCATGTCGAGGGTGTGCCTGTCGCCCTCGACCAGCCCGCGGCTGGTGATCATCTCGCAGACGTAGAGGCCGGCACCCTGCTCGGCACACAGGCGGCGGTACGCCGCGTTGGTGATGCCGGCCATCGGCGCGAGCACCACCGGCGTCGCCACCTCGAGGTCGCCCAGGCGCAGGCCGGGGAAGACGGCGGACGGGGCGGGGCTGGGCATGGGCTCATTCTCGCGGGCCGCCCGGCCCCGCCCAAATCAGGCTCTCCTGTCTCTTCCGTGGGTCATGTGCGCCCGGGGAGGGTGGGCCGGTGGCCGCCGAGGTTGAGCATGGCCAG
>NZ_JBDYKJ010000106.1:0-11324 GCF_040012395.1 Nocardioides sp. 31GB23
AGCCAGAAACCTAGACAGAGAACGGCGTGCGCCACATCAGGCCACGCTCAGCGACCCACGGAAGGGTCACAAGAGCCGCAAATCTTGCCCCGACCCGGCCTGAACTTCGCCTCGAGCCGGCCTGAACTTCCTCTCGAGCCGGCCCGGGCAAACCCGGTGACCCCGGCCGCAGCGGCGCTCTAGGCTGCCGCGCATGGACGAGACACGGCTGCTGCAGGAGGTCGAGGCACACTTCGCGGTGACGGCGGCCAGCACGCCGGCCTGGGCCAGTCCGCACCCCGACCGGGAGCCGCTCGACGAGAAGTACTCGCGGGTCTCCGACCCGGCCAAGTGGCGCATCGAGGGTGCTCGGGCCATGGCCTGGACCCTCGCCCTCACCGAGCTCGGCGTGTCCTCGCGCGAGGGGGTCGGCCCCGAGCGACATCGCGGTCCCGGGCCGACGGGGCTGGCTGGCGGGTGGTCCCGCGAGCGGCCGGGGCGTTGCCGCTGCGCGTCGTCGGCGATGCGTCGGTCGACGACCTGCTGGTCGACGTCGACCTGCGAGCCGGTGAGCCGCCGGTGGGCGTGCTGGAGACGGACTGCCACTGCGACGCCTGCGACTCCGGTTCCGCCGACCTCCTCGAGGTCCACGACCGCGCCTGGCTCGACGTGGTCGGCGGCGAGCTCGTCCACCTCGAAGCGCCGGGACGCACCGCGACCGGAGGGCGGGAGGGGTGGTCGGGCAGCTGGGACGGCAGGAGCACCGGCGAGACACGTGCGGAACAACGCGCGGAGAGCGAGGCGATCGCCCACGACCTCGACGCCGTACGACGCGGCTGCGCACCCCGCCCGCTGTGGCAGCGCGTCGTCCACGGGGCACCCTGGACGTGACTCGGTGGCCCGGCAGGCAGTTCAGGCCAACTGGGCGGGAAGTTCGGGCCGGGTCAGCGGGACATTCGGGCCGGGTCAGCCCGGGCGGGCGGCGGGTGGGAGCTCGTCGAGGGGGCGGCCGGGCGCGCTGAGCGGGTCCTCGGGCAGCGCCTCGACCTGCAGGCGGCACCAGGGGCTGACGTCGCGGCTGCCGTCGAGGACGCCGGCGCGGAAGTCGGCCCACGACTCCCAGACCACCTCCTCGACCTCGGCCGGGTCGAGGTGGGGCTCGGTGGAGGTGGTGGCCACCAGCACCGGGCACAGCTCGTGCTCGACGACGCCCTGCATCTCGGCGCGGTAGCCGAATCCGGGCAGCAGCACGCGCAGGTCGTCGAGCTCGAGGCCGAGCTCCTGCTGCACCCGCCGGCGTACGCCGTCGAGGAACGCCTCGCCGGGGGCCGGGTGGCCGCAGGCGGAGTTGGTCCACAGCCCGGGGAAGGTGCGCTTGCCCAGGGCTCGCCTGCTCAGCAGGATCCGGCCGTCGTGGTCGAAGACGTAGCAGGAGAACGCCAGGTGCAGGGGGGTGTCGGCGTGGTGCACGCCGGCCTTGTCGGCGACCCCGACCGCGTGCCCGGCCTCGTCGAGCAGCACCACCTGCTCGCGCGCGGACTGGGCCACCGGCCCGCTCATGCCGGCCTCGCGAGCTGGTTGACGGCCGCGCCGAAGACCCAGGGCACCCGGTCGGCCGCGGCCACCAGGCGCCGGCGCACCACCTGGTGCCGGGTGGCGGTGACCAGGCCCAGGGTCAGCAGCTCGTGGCGGCGCCGCAGCCGGCGCGAGGTGGCGTCGTACCCCTCGGGGGCGTCGGCGGCCACGGCCGCGACCGCCGCGGCGGCCTCGGCCAGCCCGAGCGCGATCCCCTCACCGGTGAGCGCGTCGACGTAGCCCGCGGCGTCGCCGACGAGCAGCACCCGACCGGCGACCCGGGCGCGCGCCTGCTGGCGCAGCGGCCCGGCGCCCATGACGCGGGTCCGCTCGACGCCCGCCACCCGCTCGCGCAGGCCCGCGAAGCCCTCGAGCAGCGTGGCGAACGGCGCGCGGCGCCCGCTCAGCAGCGCCAGACCGACGAGGTCGGGGGCGACCGGGGTCACGTAGGCCTCGGCGTGGGGTGCCCAGTGCACCTCGACGAAGTCGCTCCACGGCGCGACCCGCAGGTGGCAGCGCTGGCCGTAGCGCCGGGCGCTGCGCACCGGCGCATCGAGGCCGAGCAGCCGGCGCACGGGGGAGTGCAGCCCGTCCGCGGCGACCAGGTAGCGGGGTGGCCGGCCGTCGACGAGCAGGTGCGAGCCCCGGTCGACCACCGAGCGCACGGCCTCGTGCCGCACCTCGACCCCCGCGTCGGCGAGGCGGCGCGACAACCCCGCGTGCAGCGTCGTACGCCGCACGCCGCGGCCCGGCCCGGCCCGGAAGCGCGCGTCGACGCTGCGCCGCTCGTCGCGGTAGCGGATGCCGGCCAGGTCGACGCCCTCGACCTCGACGCCCAGGTCGGCCAGGCGCGCCAGCGCCCCGGGCATCAGCCCCTCGCCGCAGGCCTTGTCGACGACCCCGGCGCGGGGCTCGACCACCACCACGTCGAGCCCGGCGCGGTGGGCGTGCAGCGCGGCGGCCAGGCCCACCGGTCCGCCGCCGGCGACCACGAGGTCATGCACGGCGCGCCCCGGGCTGGAGCGGTCCCGCGGGAGCCGGCGGCAGCGTGGCCAGCGCGGCGTCCTCGACCCGCAGCCGCACCGTCAGCAGCGCCGCGTTGGCCACGGTGAAGACCAGCGCGGTGACCCACGACAGGTGCAGCAGCGGCAGCGCGGCGCCCTCGACGACGACGGCGACGTAGTTGGGGTGGGAGAAGAACCGGTAGGGCCCGCCCGTGACCGGGGGCAGCCCCGGCACGATGATGACCCGGGTGTTCCAGCGCGGCCCGAGGGCGACGATGCACCACCAGCGCAGCGCCTGGGAGGCCACCACCAGCACCAGCATCGAGGCGGCCAGCGCGAGCGGCACGTCGGGGCGCACGACGTAGGCCTCGACGAGCATCGCGACCAGCAGCCCCGAGTGCAGCACCACCATGACGGGGTAGTGGCCCCGGCCGGTCTCGACGCCGCCGCGGGCGAAGGACCAGGCCGCGTTGCGCTTGGACACGACGAGCTCGGCCAGCCGCTCGAGCGCGACCAGGGCCACGACGACGGTGAAGAAGGTCAGCGAGGTCACGGGGCGCCGCCCTCCGCGCGCAGCAGCACCAGCTCGGAGCAGAAGCCGGGGCCCATCGCCATCATCAGGCCGAAGGAGCCCGGGCGCGGCGGCTTGTCGCGCAGGGTGTCCTCGAGCACGTGCAGCACCGAGGCCGACGACAGGTTGCCGACCCGGTCGAGCGACTCCCAGGTCAGCCGGACGTCCTCGTGCTCGAGCTCGAGCGCCTCCTGCAGCGCCTCGATCACCTTGGGCCCGCCGGGGTGGCAGACCCACCACTCGACGTCGGCGCGGGTCAGGTCGTGGGAGGCCAGGAACCCGTCGACGTCCTCGCGGATGTAGCGCCCGACGATCTGGGGCACCGCGGCGTCGAGCACGATCCGCAGCCCACCGCTGGTGACGTCGAAGCCCATGGTGCGCTCGGAGTCGGGGTAGAGCCGGCTGCGGGTGTCGAGCACCCGGGCGGCGCCCGGCTCGCCGGCCTCGCCGCGGGCCACCACGGCCGCGGCACCGTCGCCGAAGAGCCCGCTGGCCACCAGGTTGGGCACCGACACGTCGTCGCGCTGCACCGTCAGCGAGCACAGCTCGACCGCGACCAGCACCGCCACCTGGCCGGGGTGGCCCACCAGGTAGTCGTGCAGCCGTGCCACGCCCGCGGCCCCCGCCACGCAGCCCAGGCCCACGATCGGCACCCGCTTCACGTCGGGGCGCATGCCGGTGGCGCTCGCGATCCGTGCGTCCAGCGAGGGGATCGCCAGCCCGGTCACCGTCGCCGAGACCACCAGGTCGACGTCGCTGGGCGTCAGGTCGGCCGCCTTGAGCGCCTCCTCGACCGCGCGCGAGCCGAGCGCGACCGCCTCGGTGATGAAGTGGTCGTTGGCCTCGGTGAAGCCGCCGAGCTCGCCGTACGCCGCCAGCGGCAGCGCGAGGTGGCGCTGGCTGACCCCGGCGTTGCGGTGGAAGCGGCGCAGCACCCGCTCGTCGAGCCGGCCCTGGGCGATCACGTCGGCGAAGGCGGCCGTGATCTCGTCCTGGGTGTGCGTGTGCTCGGGCAGCGTGCCGCGGACAGCGAGGATCTGCATGGTGGGTCCCCAGTCAGGTGGTGGTCAGGTGGTGGTCAGGTGGTGGTCGTGGTGCCGGTCGGGTGCGGTGCAGGAGACGTGGGGCGGGCCAGGTGGGCCAGCAGACCGACACCCAGGCGCGGGCCGATGCGGCCGCCGCCCAGGCCGATCTCCACGAGGTCGTCGAAGACGCGCTGGTCGCGGGCCGCGGCGCCGATGCCGGCGTCGACGACCCGGGGGTGCCGCGAGAGCCGGGAGGCGGCCCAGGTGTGGCGCAGGTGGCGCCCGAGCAGCGCCCGCACCTCCCGCCCGTACGCCGCCCCCGCGGCCCCCGGCTCGTCCGCGGCCAGGGCGCGGGCCGCGGCCCGACCGGCCAGCGCGCCGGTGGCGACCGCGTAGTAGATGCCCTCGCCGGTCATCGGGTTGACCAGCCCGGCCGCGTCGCCGGCGAGCAGCACCGGGCCGTCGGGGTGGCGCCAGCCCGGTCCTGAGAGCGGCAGGTGGTGCCCGCGCCAGGCTGTGCCGCCCTCGGTCGCGCCGGGCAGCAGCTCCTCGAGCTGCTCGAGCAGCAGGGCGCGGGTGGGCGGGTCGGTGCCACCGACCAGCTCGCCGTACCCGACGTTGGCCAGTCCGTCGCCGCGGTCGAAGGACCAGGCGTAGGAGGGCTGGCGGTGCTCGCCGTAGCGGATCACCTGCAGGCCCCGGCGCCCTCGCGGGGTGGGCGCGTAGCCGCGCAGGGCCATGGCCCGGGGAGCGGTCGGGCCCAGCCCGGCCCCGGTGCGCACCACGGAGTGCGCCCCGTCGGCGCCGACGACGACCCCCGCGCGCAGGTGGTCGACCTCGACCGCAGCCGGGCCGGCGGATCCGGCGGACCCGGTTCGCACCTCGCGCACCCGGTGTCGCAGCAGCTCGGCGCCGCGCTCGACGGCCCGCTCGGCGAGGCGGGCGTCGAAGACCTCGCGCGGGATGACGTGCACCTCGCGGCGCATCCGGCCCGCGACCTCGCGCGAGCCGCGGGAGAGCGTGAGGTGGCGCAACGGACGCCAGCCCTCGACGACGTCGGCGGCGCCCAGCGGCCGCAGCACGTCGAGGACGTGCGGGGCGATCCCGTCGCCGCAGCACTTGTCGCGGGGGAGCTCGGCACGCTCGACGAGCAGCACCCGCAGGTCGGGGGAGTGCGCCAGGGCCGCCAGGGCGGCGGCCGAGCCCGCGGGCCCGGCGCCGACGACCACCAGGTCGTGGGCGGCGCTCATCCGGCCACCACCAGCAGGGCGACGTCGACCAGGGCGATGCCGACCGCGGCCCGGAAGGAGTCGCGGCCCCGTCGCACCAGCGCCAGCCCGGCCAGCGCCACGACGAGCACGGCCCCGACCGCCAGCGCCCAGCCGGGCAGGCCCGGGGCGCCGAGCGCGATCACCGCGCTGGCCGCCACCAGCACCGCCACCGCCGCCACCGGCAGCAGCCGCGGGCCGAGCCGGTGCGGCAGCCCGCGCACCCCGGTGGCCGCGTCGTCACCGAGGTCGGGCAGCACGTTGGCCAGGTGCGCGCCGACACCCAGCAGGGCGCCGGCCGCGACTCCCCACGCCGGCGGACTGCCGGGCCCGGCGAGCCACACGACGCCCGGCAGCGCGCCGAAGGCCACGGCGTAGGGCAGCCACGACAGCGCCGTCGCCTTGAGCCCCAGGTTGTAGGCCCAGCCGGCGGCAACCAGCAGCAGGTGGAGCAGCCCCGCCGCGGGACCGAGCGCCAGCGAGAGCGCCACCGTGGCCACCAGCGCCGCGGCGCAGCACCCACGCACGAGGCGCTCCGAGAGCTCCCCGGTGGCCAGCGGCTTGTCGGTGCGGCCGACCGCGCGGTCGCGGCGTACGTCGACGAGGTCGTTGCTCCAGCCGATGGTGAGCTGGCCGGTCAGCACCGCGGCCACCACGAGCGCGGCGCGCGGGCCGTCGAGGCCCACCGGCAGGGTCAGCAGGCCCGCGAGCGCGGTCACGGCCAGGGTCGGGCCCAGGTGGGCCGACCCGAGCAGGGCGCTCATGCCTCGCCACGTCACGGGCCCTGTCTACCGTGCCCCGGGTCACGCTGCCCCACCCGCACGGCCGAGCCGTGCGGCACGGCGGCTGCGGCAGGAGTAACTTGGAGGGGGTGGGGAGCATCGGCTGGGACGAGCACGAGCGGGCCGTGGCACGGCTGCGGGCGTCGTACGACGCGATCCCGGACGGCGCGCCCGTCCGGCTGGCCAAGCGCACCTCGAACCTCTTCCGGCCCCGGGCCGCGACCACCGGCCCCGGCCTCGACGTCAGCGGGCTGTCGAGCGTCATCGAGGTCGACCCCGCCGCCGGCACCGCCGAGGTGCAGGGCATGTGCACCTACGAGGACCTCGTGGCGGCCACGCTGGCGCACTCGCTGGTGCCGCTGGTGGTGCCGCAGCTGCGCACGATCACCCTCGGCGGCGCCGTGACCGGCCTGGGCGTGGAGTCGACGAGCTTCCGCAGCGGGCTGCCGCACGAGTCGGTGCTCGAGATGGACGTGCTGACCGGCGCCGGCGAGGTCGTCACCACCCGCCCCGGGGACGCGCTCTTCGACACCTTCCCCAACTCCTACGGCTCGCTGGGCTACGCGACCCGGCTGCGCATCGAGCTCGAGCCGGTGCCGGGCCGGGTCGCGCTGCGCCACGTGCGGTTCGACGACCCGGCCCGTCTGGTCGAGGCGATCGCGCAGGTCACCGCGACGCGGGAGTGGGACGGCGCCCGGGTCGACGGCCTCGACGGGGTCGCCTTCGAGCCCGGCGAGCTGTACCTGAGCCTGGCCACCTGGACCGACGACCCCGGCCCGACCAGCGACTACACGGGGCAGCAGGTCTACTACCGCTCGATCAGGGAGCGTGGCGCCGACCTGCTCACCATGGAGGACTACCTCTGGCGCTGGGACACCGACTGGTTCTGGTGCTCGGCCGCCTTCGGGGCCCAGCACCCGCTGGTGCGCCGCGTGTGGCCGCGGCGCTGGCGCCGCTCCGACGTCTACCACCGCCTCGTCGGGCTCGACGCCCGGCTCGGGCTCGTCGACCGGCTCGACCGGCGCGCGGGCCGCCCGCAGCGCGAGCGGGTGGTCCAGGACGTCGAGGTGCCGCTGGCGCGGCTGCCCGAGTTCCTGGCCTGGTTCGACGAGCACGTGGGGATGCGCCCGGTGTGGCTGTGCCCCCTGGTGGCCCACCGCGACTGGCCGACCTACCCGCTGGCCCCGCACGAGGTCTACGTCAACGTCGGCTTCTGGGGCACCGTCCACGTCGGTCCCGACGCGCCCGACGGGCCGACCAACCGGGCCATCGAGGAGCAGGTGCACGCCCTGGGCGGGCACAAGTCGCTCTACTCCGAGGCCTTCTACGACCGCGAGACCTTCGACCGGCTCTACCGCGGCGACCGCCTGGGCGCCGTCAAGAGCCTCCACGACCCCGACGACCGGCTCACCTCGCTCTACGACAAGGCGGTGCGACGACAATGACCTCCACGATCCCCATCGGTGACGCGGTGGCCTCCCTGATGCGTGAGGGGATGCCCGTGCGGTTCGAGGCGTACGACGGCTCCGTCGCGGGCCCGGCCGACGCCGACATCACCCTGCGGCTGCTCGACCGGCGCGGCCTGGCCTACCTGCTCACCGCGCCCGGCGACCTGGGCATGGCCCGGGCCTACGTCAGCGGCGACCTGCAGATCGAGGGCGTGCACCCCGGCGACCCCTACGACGCGATGACGCTGCTGCAGAGCAGGCTGCGCTTCCGCACCCCCGGGATCGGCGAGGCCGTGACCCTGCTGCGCGGCCTCGGGCTGGCCAACCTCAAGCCCCCGCCGCCGCCGCCGCAGGAGCACCTGCCGCGCTGGCGGCGCGTCGTCGAGGGGGTGCGGCACTCGCTCGACCGCGACGCCGAGGTGATCTCGCACCACTACGACGTCTCCAACGCCTTCTACCGCCACGTGCTGGGCCCCTCCATGGCCTACACCTGCGCGGTCTACCCCGACGCCGGCGCCACCCTGGAGGAGGCCCAGGCCGAGAAGTTCGACCTGGTCTGCCGCAAGCTCGACCTGCGGCCCGGGATGCGCCTGCTGGACCTCGGCTGCGGCTGGGGCGGGATGGTGCGGCACGCGGCGCAGCACTACGGGGTGCACGCGCTGGGCGTGACCCTGAGCCGCGAGCAGGCGTCGTACGCGCGCGAGGCGATCGAGGCCGACGGCCTCGGGCACCTCGCCGAGGTCCGCCACAGCGACTACCGCGCGGTGCGCGAGACCGGCTTCGACGCGATCAGCTCGATCGGGCTGATGGAGCACGTGGGGGTCAAGAACTACCCGGCGTACTTCGGGTTCGTGCGCGAGCACCTGCGCGAGGGCGGGCGGCTGCTCAACCACTGCATCACCCGCCCCGACAACGCCCCGCGCGAGACCGGTGCCTTCATCGACCGCTACGTCTTCCCCGACGGCGAGCTCACGGGCTCGGGCACGATCATCACCCACGCCCAGGACGCCGGGCTCGAGGTGGTGCACGAGGAGAACCTGCGCCGCCACTACGCGATGACCCTGCGCGACTGGTGCGCCAACCTGGTCGAGCACTGGGATGAGTGCGTGGCCGAGGTCGGCGAGGGCACCGCGCGCGTGTGGGGGCTCTACATGGCCGGGTCGCGGCTGGGCTTCGAGCGCAACGAGATCCAGCTGCACCAGGTGCTGGCCGTGCACACCGGCCCCGACGGCGACGACGGATTGCCGCTGCGTCCCTCGTGGTGAGTAGCCTCGGCGGGTGAGCACGCGAGCGATGACCTTCGAGGCCCAGGTGCTGGGCCGCGAACGGATCACCGACCACCTGCTGCGCCTGCGGCTCGGCGGCGACGGCCTGAGCGGCTTCGCCAGCACCGGGGTGCCCGACGAGTGGGTCGGCCTCGTGGTGCCCGGGCAGTTCCAGAGCCGCTACTACACGGTGCGCTCCTTCGCCGGCGGCGAGCTGGTGCTCGACGTGGTCGTCCACGACGTCGGCCTGGTCACCGAGTGGGCCCAGCTGCCCGACGTGGTCGGCCAGCGGGTCGTGGTCACCGAGCCGAAGGGCTCCTTCACGCTTCCCGACGGCGCGCGCTGGCTGATGCTCGTCGGCGACCTGACCGCGATGCCCGCCATGGCGCGCATCAGCGAGGAGGTCGACCTGCCGACGCGGGTGTGGGCCGAGGTGCCCGAGCGGGTGCCCGGCTACCTGCCCGAGGGCGGCGACGTGACCTGGCTGGCCCAGCCCGGCGACGGGCAGTCGTCGCTGGCCGAGGTGGTCGGCGACCTGGTCTGGCCCGAGGGCGAGGGCTACTTCTGGATGGCGGGGGAGTCGGCGCAGATGCGGGCGATCCGCAAGCACCTGATGCGCGAGCGCCGGCTGCCCAGCACGGCGTACGACGTCATGGGCTACTGGCGCGGCGGGGCGCAGCGCCAGCCCAGGGCGGTCGACCCGGGGCCCATCTGGCGCGCCGGCAAGGCCGCCGGCAAGTCCGACGAGGAGATCTGGGCCGACTACGACGCAGCGAGGGAACAATGAGCAGCACACCGGAGCACAGGAGCGGGTTCGCCTCGTTCGTCGGGCGCCCGAACGCCGGCAAGTCCACCCTGACCAACGCACTGGTCGGCTCGAAGGTGGTCATCACCTCCTCGAAGCCGCAGACCACGCGCACCGTGGTGCGCGGCATCGTGCACCGCCCCGACGCCCAGCTGATCCTGGTCGACACCCCGGGTCTGCACCGCCCCCGCACCCTGCTCGGCGAACGGCTCAACGACCTGGTCAAGACCACGCTGGCCGAGGTCGACGTGGTCGCGGTCTGCTTCCCGGCCAACGAGAAGGTCGGGCCCGGCGACCGCTTCATCGTCTCGGAGATGGCCAAGATCAAGCGCACCACCAAGGTCGCCATCGCCACCAAGACCGACCTGGCCACCCCCGAGCAGATCGGCCAGCACCTGCTCGACATCCAGGCCCTCGGCGCCGACCTCGGCATCGAGTGGGCCGAGATCGTGCCCGTCTCGGCGCAGGCCGGTGACCAGGTCTCGCTGCTCGAGGACCTCCTCGTGGGGCTGCTGCCCGAGGGCCCCCAGCTCTACCCCGACGGCGAGCTGAGCGACGCCCCCGAGGAGGCGATCGTCGCCGAGCTGGTGCGCGAGGCGGCGCTCGAGGGCGTGCGCGACGAGCTGCCGCACTCCATCGCCGTCGTCGTCGACGAGATGGGCCTGCGCGAGGGCCGCGACGAGGACAAGCCGCTGCTCGACATCTATGCCGTCGTCTACGTCGAGCGCGACTCCCAGAAGGGGATCATGATCGGCAAGAAGGGCTCGCGGCTGCGCAAGGTCGGCACCGACGCCCGGGTCCAGATCGAGGCGCTGCTGGGCACCCCCGTCTACCTCGACCTGCGCGTCAAGATCGCCAAGGACTGGCAGCGCGACCCCCGCCAGCTGCGCAAGCTCGGCTTCTAGCCACCCGCCCCACCCCGCCGACCCGGCGCAAACTTCGCACCCAGTCGGCCCGAACCGGCCGCCCACTGCTCGGCATCGGGCCACTCGTAGCCCCAGCTGAAGTCGAGGGGGTCCTCGGCGGCCTCGCGGCCGGCCGCCTCGCAGGGCTCCTGGCCGCGGGCGCGGGCGGCGTCCTCGCCGGGGTAGTCCTGGGAGCCCTGCCCAGCGGCGAGGTCGACGACCTGCACGGCTCGCCACGTGTGGTCGGTCGAGCACAGCACCCGGGTGAAGTCGGGGGTGCCGGGCTCGGCGGTGCCGCACATCCCGTAGCGCTCCCGCCCGGCCTCGGTGCCGAGCACTCCTCGCATGGGGGGCGTGAGCTCGGCCAGGCGCTCGGCGCCGGCCAGGGCCACCACGTCGCAGCGGTACCACGACGCGCCCCCGTCGGCCTCCTCGAGGCTGGGGGTGAACCACACGCTGCGCAGCATGCTCAGCCGCAGCGCGTCGGGCCCGCCGCCGAGGAAGTCGCCCAGCGCGGCCGGGCAGCGCTCGGCGACCCCGGCCTGCACCGCCTCCGAGTCCACGGCCAGCAGGTGCCCGTCGACCACGGTGTCGAGGGGCCCGGCGTCGAAGGTCACGGCCGTGGGGGGGGGGGGGGGGGGGGGGGGGGGGGGGGGGGGGGGGGGGGGGGGGGGGGGGGGGGGGGGGGGGGGGGGGG
>NZ_JBDYKJ010000107.1:0-11123 GCF_040012395.1 Nocardioides sp. 31GB23
TTTTTAATGCTACGGCGCCCACCGAGATGTACACAAGGCTATTCGTCGGCCGCGTCAGATGTGTTTAGAGACAGGCGCCTCGGCCTGTCCGTCGCCCCTCGCTGCTCGTCCCGCGTGACGCGCGTGCGGGTCTGCGCGCAGAACCGATTGACGTACGTCACACTCCGGCGTATGTTCGTCTGAAGAACGCATGTTCGTTCAGCGAACACTACGGAAGGATTGCTCGATGACGAGGACCAGGACCACGTGGGCCACGGGGATGCTGGCTGCGGCCGCGCTCGTGCTCTCGGCGTGCGGCGCAGGCGACGACGGCGGGACGACCGAGTCGGCCTCCGGGCTGGACCAGGTGACCGTGGGGATCATCCCGATCCTCGACGTCGCACCGATCTACCTGGGGCAGGACCAGGGCTTCTTCGAGGACGAGGGCATCGAGCTGACCCTGGAGAGCGGCCAGGGTGGCGCCGCCATCCTGCCCGGCGTGGAGTCGGGGCAGTTCCAGTTCGGCTTCTCGAACAACACCTCGCTGCTGGTGGCCAAGGACAAGGGCCTCGACGTGCGCATCGTCGCGGCCGGCAACAGCACCACCGGCGAGGTCGGAGCCGACTTCAGCGCCGTGGTCGCCCCCGAGGGCAGCGGCATCGAGGACGCGGCCGATCTCGAGGGCAAGCGCGTCGCGGTCAACACGCTCAACAACATCGGCAGCACCACGATCAACGACGCCGTCCGCGAGGCCGGTGGCGACCCCTCCAGCATCGACTACGTCGAGCTCGGCTTCCCCGACATGCCGGGCGCCCTGAGCGGCGGCCAGATCGACGCGGCCTGGGTCGTGGAGCCCTTCTTGTCGATCACCCAGGGCCAAGGCGCCGCCCCGGTGCTGTGGAACTTCGCCGAGGCCGACCCCGAGCTGATGGTGGCCAGCTACTTCACCTCCGGCAGCACCGCCGACGCCGACGCCGACCTGGTGGAGCGCTTCGCCTCGGCCATGGAGACCTCGCTGGAGTACGCCGAGCAGAACCCCGACGAGGTGCGTCGCATCGTGCAGACCTACACCTCGCTCGACGCCGAGGCGGCCGAGGGCGTCACGCTGCCCGCCTTCCCGACCGACGTCGACCAGGACTCCCTGCAGCGCCTGGCCGAGCTCGCGGTCGAGGACGGGGCCCTCAGCGAGGTCCCGGACATCGGGTCGATGCTGCCGTGACCCACACGGCCACCACGCGGACCGGCGGCCTGGGGGGTCGCCGGTCCGCGACGGACCTCGCCACCTCGAGCCCCGTGCTGGGCCTGGCCGG
Source organism: Nocardioides sp. 31GB23 (assembly GCF_040012395.1). Lineage (NCBI taxonomy): Bacteria > Bacillati > Actinomycetota > Actinomycetes > Propionibacteriales > Nocardioidaceae > Nocardioides > Nocardioides sp. 31GB23. Next base: position 1,290 of record NZ_JBDYKJ010000107.1, read on the forward strand.
CGTGCTGGGCCTGGTCGGGCTGCTCGAGGCGCTGCCGCGCCTCGGGGTGGTCGACCGTCGCTTCTTCCCCCCGTTCTCCGAGATGGTCGCCGCGCTCGGTGAGCTCGTCGGCACCTCGGAGTTCTGGGAGGCGCTGGCCCAGACGCTGCGCGGCTGGGCCCTGGGTCTGGCCGTCGCGGCGGGCGCCGCCGTCGTGGTCGGCCTGGTCATCGGCTCGCAGCCGTGGCTGAGGGCCGTGACCGCGTCGACGGTGGAGTTCCTGCGCCCCATCCCCTCGGTGGCGCTGATCCCGCTGGCGGTGCTGCTCTACGGCACCCAGATGCAGGCCACGCTGATCCTGGTCGTCTACGCCGCCTTCTGGCAGATGCTGGTCCAGGTCCTCTACGGCGTCCAGGACGTCGACCCCGTCGCCCGCGACACCGCCCGCTCCTTCCGGTTCGGCACCCTGCGCCGGGTGCGCGCGGTGCTGTGGCCCACGGCGCTGCCCTACGTGATGACCGGCTTCCGGCTCGCCGCCGCGGTCGCGCTGGTGCTCGAGGTCACCGGCGAGCTGATCATCGGCTCGCCCGGCCTCGGCCGGCTGCTGGCCTCCGCACAGACCGCCGGTGCGGTCGACACGCTGTACGCGATCGTCCTGGTCACCGGGATGCTCGGGATCGTGGTCAACCTCGGTGCCCGCACGGTCGAGCGGCGCAGCCTGCGCTGGCACCCCTCGCAACGAAGGGACGTCCCCGCATGAGCCCCCTGTCCCTCCTGCGTCGAGCAGGCCTCGTGGCAGGCCTGCCGATCGTCCTGCTCGCGCTCTGGTGGGTGGCCACCGACTCCAGCACGAGCTTCTACTGGCCCCCGCTGCGCGAGATCCTCGGGACCTTCCCGGAGACCTGGCTCGAGGGCCGGCTGGGCAGCGACGTGCTGCCGAGCCTCGGGCGGCTGCTGGTCGGCTACGCCCTCGCCCTGGTGCTGGGGATCTCGATCGGCGTGCTGGCGGGCTCCTCGCGGACCTTCCGTGCCGTGGTCGAGCCGCCGCTGGAGTTCCTGCGCTCGATCCCGCCGCCGGTGCTGGTGCCGATCCTGATCCTGCTGGCCGGGGTGGGCAACACCATGAAGGTGCTGGTCATCGCGGCGGGCTGCGTGTGGCCGATCCTGCTGAACACGATCGAGGGCGTGCGCGGCATCGACCCGGTGCTGCGCGACGCCGCTGCCGCCTACCGGCTCGGCCCGCTGACCCGTGTGCGCCACCTCGTGCTGCGCGGCGCCAGCCCCCAGGTGGCCGCCGGGGCGCGCCAGGCGCTGTCCATCGGCCTGATCCTGATGGTGATCAGCGAGATGTTCGCGGCCAGCAACGGCCTCGGCTTCACCATCATCCAGTTCCAGCGCGGCTTCGCGATCCCGCAGATGTGGAGCGGCATCGTGCTGCTGGGCCTCGTCGGGGTCCTGCTGTCGCTGGTCTTCCGCGTCGTGGAGGGGCGGCTGCTCGCCTGGTACCACGGGCAGCGTGCCGCCGAGAGAAAGGGCTGAGCAGTGACGACCGTGACCCACCAGATGGAGGACCCAGTGACCCAGACAGGCCCCCAGGCAGGCCCTGGCACCACGAGCGAGACCGTGCTCGACGTACGTGGTCTCACCAAGACCTACGCGACCGGGGTGCAGGCCATCGGGGACCTCACGTTCTCGGTGCAGCGCGGCGAGTTCGTGTGCATCGTCGGTCCCTCGGGGGCCGGCAAGACCACGCTGCTGCGCTGCATCGGCGGACTCCTCGAGCCGTCCGGTGGTGAGGTCGAGCTGGCGGGCAAGCTGGTCACCGCGCCTCCTGCCGACATGGCGGTGGTCTTCCAGGAGTACGGGCGCAGCCTGTTCCCCTGGATGACGGTGGCGCAGAACGTGGAGCTGCCGCTGAAGGAGAAGGGGCTCGACAAGGCCCGCCGGCGCGAGCTGGTCCAGGAGTCGCTCGAGGCGGTGGGCCTGGCCGACATGACCGGCGCGCACCCCTGGCAGCTCTCCGGAGGCATGCAGCAGCGGGTGGCGATCGCGCGGGCCGTGGCCTACGAGCCGACGGTCCTGGTGATGGACGAGCCCTTCGCGGCCGTGGACGCCCAGACCCGGGCAGAGCTCGAGGACCTGGTGCGCGGCCTGTGGGCCCGGCTCGGGGTCACCGTGCTGTTCGTGACCCACGACATCGACGAGTCGGTCTACCTGGCCAACCGCGTCGTGGTGCTCAGCGGGCGCCCCACCGAGGTGCTCGGGACGGTGGAGGTCGACCTCCCCGCCGAGCGCGACCAGCTCGAGACCCGCTCCTCGGAGCGGTTCGGCGAGCTGCGGCACCGGGTCTACGGGCTGGTGCAGGACGCCAAGCGCGGCGTGCGACCGGGCGACGTGCGCTGATGCCCGCCCGGCCGGTCGCCGACACCGGCCGGGGCTCGTCAGGCCGACGTCATGGCGAGGTCGGCCTCGATGGCGTCGCGCGTGGCCCGCAGCGGCGGCAACAGGTCCTCGACGGTGTCCTCGACCGGCCCGCGGCTGGCGTGCGTGGAGACGTTGACGGCCGCCACCGGGCGGCCGTCGCGGCCGCGGATCGCCACGGCCAGCGAGCGCAGCCCGGTCTCCAGCTCCTGGTCGTTGAGGGCGTAGCCCTGCTCGGCCACCGCGGCGAGCGCCGAGCGGATGCGGGCGGGGTCGGTGAGCGTCCGGCTCGTGCGGGCGCTCAGGTCGGCGCCCGCCAGCACCCGTTCCTGCTCGGCCGGGTCGGAGCTGGCGAGGATGGCGCGTCCCATGGCCGTGACGTGGGCCGGGAAGCGGGTGCCGACGTGGATGCCCACCGTCATGATGCGGCGGGTCGCCACGCGGGCCACGTAGACGACGTCGGTGCCGTCGAGCACCGCCACCGAGCACGACTCGCCGACCAGCGACGAGAGGCTCTCGAGGTGCGGCTGGACCAGCTCGGGCAGCCGCAGCGAGGCCAGGTAGGCCCAGCCGAGCTCGAGCACCTGCGGGCGCAGCCGGAAGGACCGGCCGTCGCTGTCGACGTAGCCCACGCTGACCAGCGTGTGCAGGATGCGGCGGGCCGTGGCCCGCGAGGTCCCCGACCGACGGGCGACGTCGCTGAGCGTCATGGCGGGGTGGTCGACGTCGAAGGCGCGGATCACCGCCAGTCCGCGCACCAGGGCCTGGATGGGTTCCACGGGCGCGGTCGTCGAGGGGTCGCTCATGGCGGCCAGGGTAGGCCCTCCCCGGGCCTGGAACGGCGGACGCGCCCGAGGTATGTTCGCTTGGAGAACAATTGTGCGGAGAACGAACAAGGAGTGCGGGATGACCAGTAGCTACCTCTACACGACGGCGCGGACCCCGTTCGGCCGCTTCGGCGGCGCGCTGGCGGGTGCTCGTCCCGACGACCTCGCCGCGACCGCCCTGCGCGGCGCGCTCGCCAAGGCGCCGGACCTCGACCCCGCCGCGGTGGACGACGTCGCCTGGGGGTGCGCCAACCAGGCCGGCGAGGACAACCGCAACGTGGGCCGGATGGCGGTGCTGCTGGCCGGGCTGCCGACGTCGGTGCCGGCCACGACGATCAACCGGCTGTGCGGCTCCTCCCTCGACGCCGCCATGCAGGCCTCGCGCACCATCGAGACCGGTGACGCCGACGTCGTGGTCGCCGGTGGGGTGGAGTCGATGACCCGGGCGCCCTGGGTGCTGCCCAAGCCCGAGCGCACCTTCCCGGCCGGCAACGCCCAGCTGGTCTCGACGACGCTGGGCTGGCGCCTGGTCAACGAGCAGATGCCCGCCGAGTGGACCGTCTCGCTCGGCGAGGCCAACGAGCAGCTGCAGGAGCGCTTCGCCATCAGCCGCGAGCGCCAGGACGAGTTCGCCGCCCGCTCCCACCGCCTCGCCGCGCAGGCCTGGGCCGACGGGTCGTACGACGAGCTGGTGGTCGGCGTGGACGGCGTCGAGCTGGCCCGCGACGAGAGCATCCGCGACGGCTCCACCGCCGAGAAGCTGGCCGGCCTCAAGCCGTCCTTCCGCAGCGACGGCACCATCACCGCCGGCAACGCCAGCCCCCTCAACGACGGCGCCTCGGCGCTGCTGCTGGGCTCCGAGGCCGCCGCCGAGCGGATCGGGCTGGCGCCGATCGCCCGGATCGCCGGTCGCGGCGCCCACGCGCTGGACCCCCAGGATTTCGGCTTCGCGCCCGTCGAGGCCGCGAACACCGCGCTGGCGCGGGCCGGCATCGGCTGGGGCGACGTCGGGGCCGTCGAGCTCAACGAGGCCTTCGCGGTGCAGTCGCTGGCCTGCGTCGACGCGTGGTCGCAACAGGGGGGCGTGGACCCCGAGATCGTCAACGCCTGGGGCGGCGCCATCGCGATGGGACACCCGCTGGGCGCCTCCGGCGGCCGGGTGCTGGGCACCCTGGCCGCCCGTCTGCGCCACAGCGGCGAGCGCTGGGGCGTCGCCGCGATCTGCATCGGGGTCGGCCAGGGCCTGGCCGTCGTGCTCGAGAACGTCGCCGACACCGCGAGCGCCTCGTGACCGCGCGCCTGCTGACGTCGTACGACGACGCGGTCGCGGGCGTCGAGGACGGCGCGACCGTGCTCGTCGGCGGCTTCGGGATGGCCGGGATGCCGGTCGAGCTCATCGACGCGCTGATCCGCCAGGGCGCCGGTGACCTGACCGTGGTGTCCAACAACGCCGGCAACGGCGACACCGGCCTGGCCGCGCTGCTGGAGCGGGGGCGGGTGCGCAAGATGATCTGCTCCTTCCCCCGGCAGGCCGACTCGTGGGTCTTCGACCGGCTCTACCGTGCCGGCGAGGTCGAGCTCGAGGTGGTGCCCCAGGGCAACCTCGCCGAGCGGATGCGCGCCGCCGGGGCCGGGATCGGCGCGTTCTACAGCCCCACGGGGGTCGGCACCCCGCTGGCGGAGGGCAAGGAGACCCGCGAGATCGACGGGCGCACCTACGTCCTGGAGCACCCGATCCGCGGCGACCTGGCCCTGGTCAAGGCGCACCTGGCCGACGAGATGGGCAACCTCGTCTACCGCAGGACCGCCCGCAACTTCGGGCCGGTGATGGCCACCGCCGCGCGCACCGTGGCCGTCCAGGTCGACCGGGTCGTGCCCACCGGCGCGCTGGACCCCGAGGCCGTGGTCACCCCGAGCATCTACGTCGACCGCGTCGTGAGCGAGCAGACCGGCCAGGAGGCCACCGCATGAGCACCGCCACCGGGACCACCCGTCGTACGAAGGAGCAGATCGCCGCGGCGATCGCGCGCGACATCGCCGAGGCCCACCCCGAGGGTGCCTACGTCAACCTCGGCATCGGCCAGCCGACGCTGGTGGCCGACCACCTGCCGGCCGGCTCGGGGGTGGTGCTGCACACCGAGAACGGCATGCTCAACATGGGCCCGGCCGCGGCCGACGACGAGGTCGACCCCGACCTGACCAACGCCGGCAAGGTGCCGGTGACCGAGCTGCCGGGGGCGTCGTACTTCCACCAGGCCGACTCGTTCGCGATGATGCGCGGCGGCCACCTCGACGTGTGCGTGCTGGGCGCCTTCCAGGTCTCCGGGAGCGGCGACCTGGCCAACTGGCACACCGGTGCCCCCGACGCGATCCCGGCCGTGGGCGGGGCGATGGACCTGGCCATCGGGGCGAAGCGGGTCTGGGTGATGATGACGCTGCAGAGCAAGGACGGCTCGCCCAAGCTGGTGCCCGAGTGCACCTACCCGCTCACCGGCGTGGGCTGCATCGACCGGGTCTACACCGACCTGGGCACCTTCGAGATCACCGGCGCGGGGGTCCGGGTCCTCGAGCTGCACGGCGCCACGTCGCAGGAGGTCGCCGACCTGCTGGCCCCGCTGCGGCTCCTCGAGGCCTGAGCGGGGCTGCGGCCCGCTCAGGTGTTGTAGCGCAGCCAGGTCAGCAGGGCCACGACCCCGGCCACCAGCAGCACCAGCCCGATCACGGCCAGCGCGGCCCCGCCGAGTCGGCGGGGCTCCCCGTGCAACGGGTGGTTGGTGCTGGGCAGGTCCCTCTGCTCGTCGTCAGCCATGCTTCCTGGGTACCCGTCTCGGTGGCCTCCGACCCCACCCTTCCCGGTGGGGTCGGGCCGCCGGCGCGTGGCGCGGCCGGCTCAGGCCGTGTCGCCCTCCATGGCGACCACGAACTGCTTCTTCACCGAGCGCCACTGCTCGTCGTCCATCCCGCGTCGCCAGTAGGGCGAGCAGGACAGGTCGCCCTTGGCCAGGCCGCGGTCGCGCAGCAGGTGCGCCCGGATCTGGCGGATCTCCTCGGCCTCGCCGTGCACGAAGGCGTGCACCCGCCCCTCCGGCAGCTCGGCCGCCTCGACGGCGCCGACCAGGGGACGCGGCGACGCGGCGCTGCGATGCACCCACTGCAGGTCGAGCTGAGCGGGGCTCTCGAGGGCGATCTCGTGCTCGGGTCCGTCGACGACCAGCCGGACCACGGCGTGGTCGGTGGGGCGCAGGACCTCGAGCGACGCCGCGATCGCGGGCAGCGCGGACTCGTCGCCGACCAGCAGGTGCCAGTCGGCGTCGCTGCGGGGGCGGTAGTCGCCCCCGGGGCCGTTGAAGACCAGCACGTCACCGGCCTCCGCGCGGTCGGCCCACGGGCCGCCGTGCCCGGCGTCGCCGTGCACCACGAAGTCGAGCGTCATCTCGCGCCGCTCGGCGTCCCAGCGGCGCACGCTGTAGCGCCGGCGCAGCGGCCACTCCTCCTGGGGGTGGGTGTCGCGGACCTCCCGCGGGTCGAAGACCGGCCCGTACGTCGCTCCCGCGGGCGGGATGGCGGCGTTGATGTAGCTGTCGGTGCAGTCGGGCATCTCCAGCCCGTCGAGCCCGCTGCCGCCGAGGACGACGCGGACCATCGTGGGGGAGATCTGCTCGGTGCTCCGGACCTCGCCGTGCATGGGCTCTGCCCCTCTCTGTGGACGTGTGCGTCTAGTTAGGCAAGCCTAACTGCCGGGGACAACGGTCGTCGGGCCAGGGCCCGTCCGCCCCCCGCCGGGCGCCCGGCGCTCAGGACCAGTCGGCCGTCTGCTCGCGCAGCCGTGCGTAGGGCTCGCGCACCTGCGGTGTCGGCTCGGCGCTCAGCGTGCGGGTGCCGGTGGCCGGCCAGGCGGGCGGGGCGGGCGTGCCCGCCAGCGCCCAGGCCGCCTGCCGGGCCGCGCCCAGGGCGACGTACTCGCCCGGGTCGGGCAGCTCGACGTCGCGCCCCAGGACGGCCGGCAGGACCCGCTGCAGCGCCCGGCTGCGGGTCGCGCCCCCGACCAGCACGACACGCCCGGCGGGGCTGCCGGCGGGGCCGGTGCGCGAGGCCAGGGCGTCGACGGTGTCGGCGAGGCTGCAGGCCAGCGCCTCGAAGGCGGCCCGGGCGAGGTCGGCCCGGTCGGTGGTGGTGCTCAGGCCCGTCCAGGTGCCCACGGCGTGCGGACGGTCCGGTGTGCGCTCGCCGCCGTAGTAGGGCAGCAGGGTGGCTCCGTGGGAGCCGGGCGGGGCCGTGAGCGCCAGCGCCGCCAGCTCGTCGTGGTCGACGCCCAGCAGCCGGGCCTGCAGGTCGAGGATGCGGGCGGCGTTGAGGGTGACCGCCAGGGGCAGGAAGCCGCCCGTCGCGTCGGCGAAGCCGGTGACCAGCCCCGACCCGTCGAGCACCGGCTCGCTCACGCGCTCCGAGGCCACCCCCGAGGTGCCCACCGACAGGAGCACGTCGCCGGGGCCGAGGTCGAGCGCCAGGGCCGCCGCCATGTTGTCGCCCGTGCCGGCGCCCAGCACCTGGCCCGCGCTGGTCTCGGCGGCCGCATCGCCGGGAGCGGCGATGCGGGGCAGGGCCACCTCGCGGCCCAGGGCGCCCGCCGCCAGGTCGGGACGCCACTCGTCGTCGACGGTCGAGAAGTAGCCGGTGCCGGAGGCGTCGCCGCGGTCGGTGAAGGCGGGGGTGCCCGGCGCGGCCAGGTGCTGGGAGAGATGGTCGTGGGGCAGCAGCACCCGGTGCGTGCGCCGGGCGGCCTCGGGCTCGTGCTCGCGCAGCCAGCGCAGCTTGGTGACGGTGAACGAGGCCACCAGCACGCTGCCGACGAGCTCGGCGCAGGCCTGCGGGCCGCCCCACTCCTCGACGAGCTGCTGCGCGCTGGCCGCGGAGCGGGTGTCGTTCCACAGCAGGGCGGGGCGCACCGGGTCGCCCTGCTCGTCGAGCGCCACCATCCCGTGCTGCTGGCCCGCCACGGCGACGGCGCTCGCGCGGGGCAGCAGCGGGCCGGCCGCCTGCGTCAGCGCCTCGGTCCAGGCCCGAGGGTCGACCTCGGTGCCCTGGGGGTGCGGTGCCGAGCGCTGCTCGACGACGGTGCCGTCGGCGGCGTCGACCAGCACCGCCTTGGTCGACTGGGTCGAGGAGTCGATGCCGAGCACGAGGGTCATGGTGCTGGTCTAGTGCACCTCGGCCGTCGGGCTCAAGAGCGGCGGCTCAGGGCGCGGTGACGCTGCTCGCCGGGTCGATGAGGATCTTGGCGTGCCGCTCGGGGTCGCCCAGGGCGTCGAAGGCGGCCGCCACCCCGTCGAGCCCGACGGTGCCGGTGACCATGGGCGTGGCGTCGACCTCGCCCTCGGCCAGCTGGTGCAGCGCGTCGCGCAGCTCCAACGGGGTGTAGGCCAGCACGAAGCGCAGGTCGATCTCCTTGTTGATCGCCATCGTGGGCCGCAGCCGGTCCTCGCCCATGCAGACGCCGACGACCACCACGCGGGTGCCGATCGGGGCGGCGCTGACGACGCCCTCGATCATCCCGGGCACCCCGACGCACTCGAAGACCACCGGGCCGGTGATGTCGGCGGCGCCCAGCGCGTCGGCGGCGCGGTAGAGGTGCACCCACCCCGGGAGCCGGCGCAGGCGCCGCATCGAGTCGAGCGCGTGGTCGAGCACCTGCGGTGCCGAGCGCATCCACCCCGCCGCGGCAGCGACGTCGTACGCCGACTCCTCGGCGGGGTCGACGATCGCGTCGGCCCCGCAGGCCAGGGCCAGCTCGCGCCGCGCCGCGGAGTAGTCGGAGGCCACCACGCGCCGCACCCCGCGGGCCTTGAGCTGCAGCACCACCGCGAGCCCGACCGGCCCGCAGCCCAGCACGACCGCGACGTCCTTGCGGCCCACGTCGCTGCGGTTGACGGCGTGCAGCGCCACCGCCATCGGCTCGGTGAGCACCGCGGTCTCGGCGTCGAGGCCGTTGGGCACCTTGAGGCTGAGCGCGCCCTCGACGAGCACCCGCTCGGCGTACCCGCCCGGGGCTCGCGGCGAGAGGCCGGTCGGGTGCACGCCGGCGCTGTCGCGCACCAGCGGGAACGGCACCACCAGGTCGCCCTCGCGCAGCCCGCGCCCGGCGCCGCGGCCGCGCTCGAGCACCTCGCCGACGATCTCGTGGCCCGGCACGACGTGGTTGTCGCGGCGGATCGAGTGGGCGTAGCCCAGCTCGTCCATCACCTCCGCCAGCGCGTCGCCGTGGTCCCTGGCGTGCAGGTCGGAGCCGCAGATGCCGCAGCGGCGCACCCCCAGCACCAGCTGGCCACGGCCGGGTCGCGGGTCGGGCAGGTCGACGACCTCGAGACGCCCGCCGGAGCAGTCGACCGCCCTCACCGGCCGGTCCCTGCGGGGCGCTGGGTGGGGCGGGGCAGGTCGGCGGGGCTGTCTCGGCGGCTCACCCGCGCAGTATGTCGCCCCGCCCGAGCGCGTGCCGGCGCTCCCGCCCGGTCGTGGTCTGGGTCGTGGTCTGGGTCGTGGGGGGGGGGGGGGGGGGGGGGGGGGGGGGGGGGGGGGGGGGGGGGGGGGGGGGGGGGGGGGGGGGGGGGGG
>NZ_JBDYKJ010000108.1:0-11027 GCF_040012395.1 Nocardioides sp. 31GB23
AGGGGGTGGAGCGGGCGGGGGTCGGCGTACGTCGGGGGCACGCCCGCAACCTAGGCGCGCCGCACCCCGGCGCGGCACCCCCCACGGGTGGCTGTGCCGAGGCCCACCCGGCGTCCACGACCGCCTGGCGCCGCTGCTAGCCCGCGACCCGGTCGCTGCCGGCCGCCTGCTCCCGCCCCGCCTCGTCCCGCCCCGCCTCGTCGCGCCAGCGCTCGGCCACCTCGGCGCCGGTGAGCACGTGCTGGCGGTGCTGGGTCTGGAGCATGGCCAGGGTGTGGTCGTGCTCCGACCAGTCCACCGAGGCGGTCGCGTCGGAGACCAGGGTCGCCTCGAGGTCGAGGGCGAACGCGTCGCGCGCGGTCGCCGCGATGCACGACTCGGTCGAGACGCCGCAGAGCACCACCCGGCGCACCCCGACGCCCTTGAGGCGCTCGGCGAGGTCGGTGCCGAAGAACGCGCTGTCGCGGGTCTTCTCGACGAGCTCGGCGCCGTCGGGGTCGAGGCCCTCGACCCGCTGGACCCCCTCGGTGCCGCGCTCGACGACCCCCTGGCCGTCCTCGACCATGGTCAGGGTCCAGGTGCTGCGGTCGGTCTCGTGCACGGTCTGCACCTCGACGACCGGGACCCCGACCTCGCGGGCCGCCCGGACCAGGTCGTTGCAGGTCGCCACCAGGTCGTCGCGGCAGCGGTCGAGCTCGGGGTCGGCGAAGTAGTCGCGCTGGAGGTCGATGAGCAGCAGCGCTTGGTCGGGTGCGGGCATGGCGATCGCCTCCTGGGGGGCTGGGGACGGGCACCAGGTTGGAGGCCCCGCCCCCGCCCGGGCTACACCCCCGAGGACGACCGTGGCAGCCGGCGCTCAGCCGGTGTTGCGCAGCCCCGCGGCGATCCCGTTGATGGTCAGCAGCAGCGCCCGCTGCAGCTGCGCCGGCGGCTCCTCGCCCTCCGGCACCTGCCGCACCCGGGCCAGCAGCGAGACCTGCAGGGCGTGCAGCGGCGCCAGGTAGGAGTCGCGCAGTTCGAGCGTCTGGCGCAGCACCGGGGCGCCCTCCAGCAGCCGCTCCTGGCCGGTGACCGCCAGCACCTCGGCCACGGTGCGCTCGTGCTCCTCGCGCACCCGCTCGAAGAGCTCCGCCGAGTCGTCGTCGACCAGGGTCCGCACGTAGCGGGCCGCGATGTCGAGGTCGGTCTTGGCCAGCGTCATCTGCACGTTGGACAGGAAGGTGCGGAAGAACGGCCACGAGGCGTACATCTCGCGCAGCACGTCCTCGCGCCCCGCCTCGCGCGCCGCCGCCAGCCCCGACCCGACGCCGTACCAGCCGGGCAGGATCATCCGCGACTGGGTCCAGCCGAAGACCCAGGGGATCGCGCGCAGGTCGTCGAGTCCGCCCTCGCCGCCGGGGCGCTTGGCCGGGCGCGAGCCGATGTTCATCTTGCCGAGCTCGTCGACGGGGGTCGCGGCCACGAAGAAGCGGACCAGCCCGGGGTCGCGCACCAGCGCCCGGTACGCCGTCTGCCCGCCGCCGGCGACGACGTCCATCGTGTCGTCCCAGCCGTCGAGCACCTCGCGGGGCAGCAGCCGGTCGCGGTGCAGCACCGAGGCCTCGACGACGGCCGCGAGCGCGTTCTCGAGGTTCCAGCGGCCCAGCTGGGGCAGCAGGTACTTGTCGGAGATGACCTCGCCCTGCTCGGTCACCTTGATCGGTCCGTCGAGGCTGCCGTTGGGCTGCGACAGGATCGCCTCGGCGGTCGGGCCGCCGCCGCGGCCCACCGAGCCGCCGCGGCCGTGGAAGAGCCGCAGCAGCACGCCGTGGCGCCGCGCGACGTCGCGCAGCGCGCGCTGGGCGCGGTGGATCTGCCACTGCGAGGCGGCGATGCCGGCGTCCTTGGAGGAGTCGGAGTAGCCGAGCATGATCTCCTGCACGTCGCCGCGCGCCGCGACCACCCGGCGGTACGACGGGTCGCCGAGCAGGGCGTCGAGCAGCGGGCCGGCGGTCTCGAGCTCGGCGACGGTCTCGAAGAGGGGGGCGAACCCGATGCGGGCGGTCGCCGGCTCGTCGTCGGAGCCGAGGTCGACCAGGCCGGCCTCGCGGGCCAGCACCACCACCGCGAAGAGGTCGTCGACGTCGTGGGTCATCGAGACGATGTAGGTCTCGACCACGTCGGGGCCGTAGGTGTCCTGGGCGGTGCGCAGGGTGCGCAGCAGGCCCAGAGAGGCGGCCGCGGGGCCGTCGGGCGGCACCTGGCCGGCCCCCACCAGCGGGCGCCGCCCGGCCATCTCGGCGCTGAGCACCTCGGTGCGCGCGGCGTGGTCGAGCTCGCCGTAGGGCCGCTCGAGCTCGTCGAGGCGGTCGTAGAGCTCGGCGAGCGCCTCGTGGTGCTTCTCGGAGTGCTCGCGCACGTCGAGGGTGGCCATGCCGGTGCCGATCGCGGTGGCGGTGCGCAGCAGCCGCAGCACCGAGCCGTCGGCGGTGAGCCGGTCGCCGTCGGCGAGCATCGAGTCGCGCACCAGGCGCAGGTCGTCGACCAGCTCGCCCAGGTGCAGGTAGTCGCGGCCCGGCTCGTGGGCGGTGGCGTTCGCCAGCCGGTCGCGGGTGCGCAGCAGCCGCACCCGCACGAACGACAGCTTGAGCCGGTAGGGCTCCTCGGCGTTGAGCCGCCGGATCGTCGAGTAGGTGATCGGCAGCGCCCGGGCGTCCTCCTCCAGGGAGGCCAGCAGCTCCTCGCTGGCGCTGACGACCCGGGTCGAGGCGGAGACCTCGGTGAGGATCTCCTCGACCTGGGCGACCAGCTCGCGCAGCCCGGTGTCGTGCTGCAGCGCCAGCACCTCGAGGGTGACCTCGGGCGTGACGTTGGGGTTGCCGTCGCGGTCGCCGCCGGCCCAGCTGCCGAAGCGCAGCGGGCGCGCCGCCACCGGCAGCTCGACCCCGATCGAGGCCAGGCGGCGGTCGAGCTCCTGGAGCAGGTCGGGCACGACCTTCCGGGCGATCTGGCCCAGGTAGTAGAGCGAGGTGCGGGCCTCGTCCTTGGGGTCGGGCCGCGCGATGCGCAGCTCGTCGGTCTGCCACAGCAGGTCGACCAGCTCGGCCAGGCGCCGCTCGTGGCGCTCGGCGTCGCCGGGGCGGGCGCGGGGGTCCTCGGCGGCGTGCACCACGTCGGCGATCTTGCGCAGCAGCCGCAGCACCGTGCGCCGGCTGGCCTCGGTCGGGTGGGCGGTGAAGACGGGGCGGTACTCGACGCGGCGCAGCACGTCGGAGACCAGGTCGACGTCGACGCTGCCGTCGGCCAGGGCCTTGCCGATCCGCTCGACCGCCACGGCCAGGGGACCCTCGTCCTCGGCGGTCACCTCCTGCCAGCGGTGCAGCTGCTCGGTGACGTTGACCAGCTGGAAGTAGCCGGTGAAGGCGCGGGCCAGCACCACCGCGGTGTCGTCGTCCACCCCGGCCAGCAGGTCGTGCAGGGCCCCGTCGTCGGGGTCGCGGGCCAGGGCCCGCACCTGCTCGACGAGCTCGAGGAGCTCGGGCCCCTCGTGGCGGGTCAGCGCCTCGCCCAGCAGCGCCGCCAGCTGGCGCACCGAGGCGCGCAGCGCCGCGTGGTGCTCGTCGGAGGAGACGCCGGTGGCGAAGCGGGTCACGTCGGGCTGGTCGGTGTCGGCCATGGCACCAGTCTGGCGGGTGCCGGCCCGGTGCGTCAGGGGGTGACCGGGCGGTGGGCACACCCGGGCGGTCACACCCGGGTGGTCACACCCGGGTGGCTGGTGACGGGTGGCAGCATGCGGAGCATGGCTGCTCTCGACCTCGACCGTGTCCGCGCCTGGTTCCCCGCGCTCTGGTCCGGCCCCGGCGCCGGTGAGGCGCGCTTCGACGGGCCAGGCGGGTCCCTGGTGCCGAGCCGCGTGGCCGACGCCGTGGCCGACGCGATGACCGCCGGCATGTGCCAGCGCGGCTCGCTGACCCCGCTGCAGCGGCGTACGGAGGAGACGGTGGGGGCGGCGCGCGCCGCGCTCGGCGACCTGCTCGGCACCGACCCGCGCGGCGTGGTGGTCGGCCGGTCGATGACCGCGCTGACCTTCGAGATGGCCCGCACGCTCGCGCAGGGCTGGGGCCCCGGCGACGAGGTCGTGGTCACCCGCCTCGACCACGACAGCAACATCCGGCCCTGGGTGCTCGCGGCGCAGCGCGCGGGTGCGACGGTGCGCTGGCTCGACTTCGACCCGGTCACCGCCGAGCTCGACGACGTGCGCGGGGTGCTCTCGGAGCGCACCCGGCTGGTGGCCGTCACCGCCGCCTCCAACCTCTTCGGCACCCGCCCCGACGTGGCCGCCATCAGCGCGGCCGCCCACGAGGTGGGCGCGCTGGTCTACGTCGACGCCGTGCACCTGGCCGCGCACGCGCTGGTCGACCGCGCCGCGCTCGGCGCCGACCTGGTCGCCTGCTCGCCCTACAAGTTCTTCGGGCCCCACCTGGGCGCGGTCGCGGCCGACCCCGCCCTGCTCGAGACGCTGCAGCCCGACAAGCTGCTGCCCTCCACCGACGCGGTGCCCGAGCGCTTCGAGCTCGGCACCCTGCCCTACGAGCTGCTCGCCGGCGTGACCGCGAGCGTCGAGGCGCTCGCCGACCTGCTCGAGCAACCCACCCACGAGGGTGGCGAGCTGCCGCGCCGCGAGCGGCTGGCCGCGTCGATGACCGCGCTCGAGGAGCATGAGGACGCCCTGCTCTCTCGCCTGCTCGAGGGGCTCGACGCGCTGCCCGGGGTGCGCGTGCACGGCAGCCCCGCCCGGCGTACGCCGACGGTGCTGCTCTCGGTCGAGGGCCACGACCCGGTCGCGGTGCAGGAGCACCTGGTCGGCCACGGCGTGCTCGCCCCCGCCGGCAGCTTCTACGCCCTCGAGGCCTCCCGCCACGCCGGCCTCGGCGACACCGGTGGCGTCCGGGTGGGGCTCTCGCCCTACTCCACCGCCGAGGAGGTCGAGCGACTCCTCACCGGCCTCGCCACCCTGACGAGCAGTCAGGAATGACCCACCGACCGGTCACTCCTGCACCCTCGACCGGTCAGCTGCGCGCGTGTCAACGGGGCAGGACCTCGCCCCGCTGCTCCAGCAGGGCCGGCGGTGCGGTCAGCCGCCAGGCCTCGAAGACCAGCTCGGCCAGCTCGTCGCGCTCCACGTGCTCGAGGTGGGCCACCACCCAGCCGAACCCGCCGGCGGTGAACTGGACCTCGAAGACGTCGGGACGCATCGCCACGAGGGCGAGCTGCTCGGCGATGGTCTGCTTGAGCCCGACGGTGACGGTCGGCTCCCACACGTAGCCGAACGTGCGCCCGGCCACGCTGAGCTTGACGTAGCGGCCGTGGTCGGAGCGGACCGTGCCGGGCAGCTGGTCGACCAGCTCGACGACGTCGACGGTGCCGCTCATCGCCGTTGCCCCACTCAGGTCAGCCGGGCCAGGGTCACCGCGAAGTCGCCCGCCGGGTCCGTCCACGTCTCGCGCACCTCGAAGCCGGCCGCGCCCAGCTCACGGGCCACCTGGTCGCGGCGGAACTTGGTGGAGATCTCGACCTGCACCTCCTCGCCGGCCGCGATCTCGACGACCAGGTCGGCCCCCGGCACCGTGACCGTCTGCGGCACGCTCGAGCGCAGCCGCAGGTCCATCCGGCCCGCCCGGGCGTCCCACAGCGGTGCGTAGTCGAAGCGGTTGGGGTCGAAGTCGGCGCCGAGCTCGCGGTTGAGCACCACCAGGCAGTTGCGCACGAACGCCTCGGTCACGCCCTGCGCGTCGTCGTACGCCGCCACCAGCCGGTCGGCGTCCTTGACCAGGTCGGTGCCGAGCAGCAGCCAGTCGCCGGGGTCGAGCGAGTCGGCCAGCGCGCCCAGGAAGGCGCCGCGCTCCTCGAGGTAGAGGTTGCCGATGGTGCTGCCCAGGAACGCCACCAGCCGGCGCTGTCCCTCGGGCAGGTGGCCCAGGTGCAGGGTGAAGTCGCCGACGATCGCCTCGACGGCGGTCCCGGGGTAGCGCTCGGTCAGCATCACGGCCGCGTCGCGCAGCGTCTGCTCCGAGACGTCGACCGGCACGAAGCGGTGCAGCGCGCCCGCCCCGGCGAAGGCGTCGAGCAGCAGCCGGGTCTTGTCGCTGGTGCCGCTGCCCAGCTCGACGACCGTCGTGGCGTCGCAGGCCGCGACGATGTCGGCGGCGTACGCCGCGAGGATCGAGCGCTCGGCCTCGGTCGGGTAGTACTCCGGCAGCCGGGTGATCTCGTCGAAGAGCCGCGAGCCCTCGTCGTCGTAGAGCCACTTCGGCGGCAGCCGCAGCGGGCGCGAGCCCAACCCCCGGCGCACGTCGGCGACCAGCGACCCCGACGCCCAGTCGGAGTCGAGGAGCACCTGCACGACCGGCTCGGGAGCGCTCACGCGGGCGCCCCGCCGTCGGCGAGACGCACCCCGGACAGCGCCCAGCGGGCACCGTGCGGGAAGAAGTTGCGGTACGACGCCCGCGCGTGGCCGGCGGGGGTCAGGGCGCAGCCGCCGCGCAGCACCATCTGGTTGGACATGAACTTGCCGTTGTACTCGCCGATCGCGCCCTCGGGAGGGTGGAACCCCGGGTAGGGGTGGTAGGCCGAGGAGGTCCACTCCCAGCAGTCGCCGTGCACCTGGCGCAGCCGGCTGCCGGCCGGCGCGGGCTGCGCGGGACGGGGGTGGAACGACCCGCCGTCGGCGAGGTTGCCGACCACCTGCTCGTCGCGGCCGTGCTGGCCGCCCTGGCCGTCGGTGACCACCGCGTGCTCCCACTCGGCCTCGGTCGGCAGCCGCTTGCCCGACCAGGTGGCGAACGCCTCGGCCTCGTAGAAGCTGACGTGGGCCACCGGTAGCCCAGGGTTGACCGGCCAGGTGCCGTTGAGCGTGTGCTCGAACCAGACCCCGTCGTGCTCGCTCCAGTAGAGCGGCGCCGACCAGCCCTCGCCGCGCACCTTGGCCCAGCCGTCGGAGAGCCACAGCTCGTGGCGCTCGTAGCCGCCGTCGGCCATGAAGGCCAGCCACTCGCCGTTGGTGGCCAGCCGGTCGGCCAGCCGGTAGGGCTCGAGCCACTGGCGGTGCCGCGGCATCTCGTTGTCGAAGGAGAACCCCGGGCCCTCGTGGCCGACCTCGACGAGACCCCCCTCGACCTCGACCCAGCCCAGGCGGTCGGGCTCGCAGCGCTCGACCGGGCTGCCGGCGTACACGGGCTGGAGGGGGTTGCGCGAGAGCACGTGCTTGATGTCCATCAGCAGCAGCTCCTGGTGCTGCTGCTCGTGGTGGAAGCCGAGCTCGATGATGGGGGTGAGCTTCTCGAGGCTGCCGCCGTCGAGGGTGTCGACGAGCTCGCGCACCCGCGCGTCGACGTTGGCGCGGTAGTCGCCGACCTCGTGCGCGCCGGGGCGGGTGACCAGCCCGCGGTCGGGGCGCGCGTAGCGGGGGCCGAGGGTCTCGTAGTAGGAGTTGAAGAGGAACCAGTACTTGTCCTGGAAGGGTGCGAAGCCCTGCTCGGCCTCGGCGAGCAGGAACGTCTCGAAGAACCAGGTGACGTGGGCGCGGTGCCACTTCGTCGGTGAGACGTCGGGCATCGACTGGACCGTCTGGTCCTCGGGCGAGAGGGGTGCGGCGAGGGCCTCGGTGCGGCCCCGGACCTCCTCGAAGCGGCGGCCGAGCGACTCGGCGTCCCACTCCCTGCTGCTGGCCTCGCCGGTCTCGCTGGGGGCCTCGTTGGCGGTGGTCTGTGTCATCTGCCGGCAGTCCTCTCGGTTCCGGTGTGAGGGCACGCCCCGATGACGCGCCACCTCCACCTTGCCGCAGGAGTGGTGACGCGTCGACCACCCCGACGTGGACGGTGGGTGACGGCTGGGTCGTCGCGCGGTGCCGGTTCGGGCCGGGTCGGCGCGAGATCCTGGCCGGGTCGGCGCGAGATGTGGGCCGGGTCGGGAAATGGGTGGCGCCACGCGCCCGGTGGGCGGAGCCTGGGCCGGTGACGACGTACGACACCCCGGGCGACGCCCCGGACGAGCAGGCCGACCTGCTCGGGTGGGTGCACGCCCGGCTGGAGGTCTTCGGGCTCGCCGTCGAGGGCCGGGTGAGCTGGCCGCACGTGCGTCCCTGGGGGGTCGTGGTGCGGGTGCCGACGGCCAGCGGTCCGGTGTGGGCCAAGGCGGTCGAGCCGGCGCTGCGCCACGAGGTCGCCGTCACCACCCTGCTGGCGCGGCGTCGGCCCGACGCGGTGGCACCCGTGCTCGGCGCCGACACCGCCCGCGGCTGGCTGCTGCTCGCCGACGCGGGCGAGACGCTGCGCGAGGTGGCCGCCCGGGAGCGCACCCTCGCGCCGTGGCACGACGCGCTCGCGCTCTACGCCTCGGTGCAGCGCGACGTCGCCCCCGAGGCAGCGGCACTGCTGGACGACGGGCTGCCCGACCTGCGCCTGCCCCGCCTCCCCGACCTGTACGCCGACCTCGTCGGCCGGCTCGCCCCCGACCTCGGTGACGTCGGCGCGTCGGCGCTGGCGGCCTTGCCGCTGCTGCGCGACCTGTGCGCCGAGCTGGCGGCCACCGGGCTGCCCGACACGCTGCAGCACGACGACCTGCACGACGCCCAGGTGTTCGTGCGCGACGGGCGGGTGCGCATCCTCGACTGGGGCGACGCCTGCCTGACCCACCCGTTCCTCACGCTGGCGGTCACCCTCGACGGGGTGCTGGCCTGGGGCCTCGACGACGAGGAGGCCTCCGAGGACACCACGCCGTACCTCGAGAGCTACCTCGCCGGGTGGGCGGGCGCCGGGAGCCCCGACCAGCTCGTCGCCGCGAGCCGGGCGGCCCGGCGGCTGGGCTGGGCCTGCCGGGCGGTCAACGGGCACGTGCCGCAGGACCCGGAGTCGCTGCGCACCACCCGCACCCGGCTGCGGATGTTCCTCGACGGCCGCGCCGTCTGACCGCGAGCCGGGCGAGCGGCGCTCAGGCGTCCTGGGCCGGGCTGCCGACGGGGTCGGCGTAGACGACGACGTTGCTGTCGTAGGCGGTGCCGTCCCAGTCGGCGCAGGAGACCAGCACCAGGCGCCCGTCGCCGGCGTCCTGGCCGAAGACCCGGGCGGCGTTGCGGGCCAGCTGCTCCTTGTCGTAGACCTTGGTGCGGCGCACCTCGTAGCGCATCACGCCGTTGCGGGTCAGCACGTCGACGACCGCGCCGCGGCGCACGTCGGCGAGCCGGTCGAGGGAGCCGCCCCCGGTGTTGACGGTGTGTCCCGCGATCACGGTGCGGCCGGTGGCCTCGCCCGGCAGCGCGCTGGCGTCCCACCAGCCGACGTCGAGCACGTCGGCCGGCGGGTCGAGCACCCGGTCGTCCCCGACCTCGATGGCGTTGACGGGGGCGCGGATGTCGAGCGAGGGCACCGAGAGCCGCACCGGGGCGGCCGGGTCGAGGGAGGTGTAGCCGTCGTCGTCCCCGCTGGGCAGGACGACGCCGAGCAGCACCATCCCCAGCGCCAGCACGCCGAGCGCCGAGGTCAGCGCCCGCAGCCGTGCCTCCAGGACCGCCACGACCGGCCCCGGGTCAGCCGCGCACGCTGCGGCGCCAGCTGGCGACGCCGGCGGCGCCGGCCAGGGCCAGCAGCGCGGCCAGGGACAGGTTGCCCGCGGCGCCCATGCCGCCGCCGGAGGCGGCGGTCTCGACGCCGGCCGGCACCGAGGTCGGCACCGGGGCCGGCGGGTCGGTCGGGTCGGGGGTCGCCTCCGGCTCGGCGGGGGCGCCCACGCGGCCGGTCGGGCCGCAGTGCGACCGGCCGATCTCGGCGCGCAGCAGGTCGACGTCGAACTCCTGGGCGGCCGGCAGCACCGAGAGGTCCAGCGCGGTCACCTCGATCTCGTCGTCGGCGACCTGCACCTGCTCGTTGAGCAGGATGTCGATGACGTTGTCCTCGAGCGGGGCGAGCTGCTCGCCGACCTGGCCCAGGGCCTCGGCCAGCACCTCGGCACCGTCGACGACCGCGGTCAGCGGGCCGAGCGTGCCGTCGATGGCGGTCTCGAGCTCGGTGCGCACGGCGTCGAGCACCTCCTGGGTCACGGCCCCGAGGTCGGTCACGACGTGGGTGTTGGGCTCGGGGTCGACCGGCAGGGCCACCAGGTCGACGCGCGTGCCGCCCACCTCGACGTACGCCGCCGCGTCGGCGATCTGCGCGGAGCCCGCGGAGGTGCCGGGCCCGGCCGTGCACCGGCTCTGGATGACCCCGGCGTCGAGGAAGACCCCCAGGTCGCCCAGGCCGGTCAGGGCCTGCTCGAGGCCGTCGGTGAGGGCGGGCAGCAGCTGGTCGAGCACCGGCGCCAGCGCGTCCTGCAGCTGCTGGTCGAAGCCGGCGAGGAACTCGGACTCGAGGACGCGCAGCCCGGAGAGGTCGACGGTGGCGGCGTTGAGCCGCACGTTCTGGCCGGGGGTCAGGCAGCCGCCCTCGCCGACGCCGACCACGGTGGCGCCGTCGCCCGCCAGGCCCGCGCACGCCTCGGCGTAGCCCTGCCGCTGCTCGACGCGGGTGCGGGCGTCCTGGGCGAGGGTGCCGACCTGGGCGAAGGACTGGCCGGTCGCCGCCGAGAGCGCCGGCTCGTCCGAGCCGGAGGTGCTCTCGCTGTCACCGTCGTGGGTGGAGGAGAAGGACCCCGAGTCGGTCGGGGTGCTGGCCACGGTCAGGGTCAGCGCGGTCGCGTCGGCCTGGGCGACCGGGGTGGCGGCCGTGGCGGGGGCGGCCGAGAGCGCGATGAGCGCACCGGTCGCCGTCAGTGCCAGTCCGCGAGCGGTCCTGTGGGTCATGTCCGTGTCCTCCCAGGCGGGCGTCGCAGCGCCCTCGAGTGCATGTCCGAGAACCCCGAAGCCGGGATCGGAGGGGTGATCACTGGTCCAACTGGCCACCGGCACCCGGGTTACGCACCGGCCGGGTGGTGTCCGGCATGCGGTCGGGGTGGGCGCCGCCGCGCTAGCGTCGTGCCATGGACGCCACCGACCCGACCCCCCACCCCGACCGCATGCC
>NZ_JBDYKJ010000109.1:0-10557 GCF_040012395.1 Nocardioides sp. 31GB23
GAAGATTCCCCTCGTCGTCCATGACTCGCACCTGCACCGAGAACGTCGGGCGACCGCCCGGAGCGACTGCGGCCGCGACCTCCTCGGGGGAGAGGTAGGTGGCCATGAACGGGACCTCGGCCTGTCCCCAGGACTGCGCGATGCACGGTCCGAACGCGTCCACGCCGTCGGCGAACCGGTCCGGCGAGACGGGGGCGGCCGCGATGAGCATCATCGTCAGGGATGAGGTGTCGCGCTGGTGCGTACGTTGGGACTCCAGCATCCGGTAGTAGGCAGTCGGCGGGACGAACATGTGAGTCACACCGTGGCGTTCGATCTGGTCGAGTGAGTCTTCGGCGTCGAATCCGGGGCGCATCACGACCGTGGCGCCCTGGGCGGCCAGCATGACCGCCATCGCTCCAGCAGCGTGGGTGATCGGGGCCAC
Source organism: Nocardioides sp. 31GB23 (assembly GCF_040012395.1). Classification (NCBI taxonomy): domain Bacteria; kingdom Bacillati; phylum Actinomycetota; class Actinomycetes; order Propionibacteriales; family Nocardioidaceae; genus Nocardioides; species Nocardioides sp. 31GB23. Next base: position 425 of record NZ_JBDYKJ010000109.1, read on the forward strand.
CATCAGGTTGACCGGATGATCGACTGCGGGCCAGTGCCGAGTGGCAAGGTCCATCAAGGTGGCGAAGACCTGGTTCGTCCACTCGACTGCCTTCGAGGCCCCCGTCGTGCCGCCCGTCGGCCAGGCCGCGCACACGACCTCCGGCGCGCCGTACGGGTCGCTCCAGTCGGGGACGTCGGTGTCAGCGGCGGCCACGATGAACTCCTCGAATGGCTGGCCGCCGGGGAAGGGTGCATCGAGGCACACCACGTGCTCCAGCGATTTGACCTCGGCACGAATCCGGTCGACGTCCCCGGCGAAACGCGAGTGGAGGAACAGCCACCTGATGCCAACCTCGTTCATGAAGTCGATCGTGGCACTCAGAGCGTTCAGCGGGTTGAGCGGCGACCACGCTCCGCCGGCGCGCCACAGCCCGAGCATCGCCATCAGGGACTCGTTGGCGTTGGGCCCGAGCACTCCGACTCGGTCACCCACTCGGAAGCCCCGCGCGTACAGGCCTCGGGCGATCTGCCACGACTGTGCTTCCGCCTGCGCGTAGGTGATGTTGCCGCCGTCGGTGATGGTGTACCAGCGATCGGGGTCCATTCGTGCGCCCCGATCGAAGTAGTCGATGACCCGCATCTGCTTCCTTCCTGGTTCCTTCTCAGTCCCGCTCGAGGATGGTCACCGAGCACAACGCCACGTCGTGGCCGATAACCCCGCCACCGTTCTCGACCAGCGCAGTCCGAGGGTCCTCCAGCTGAACCCCTCCGGCTGTGCCTCGCAGCTGCAGGACGGCCTCGTTCAACATCAGTAATCCCGTGGCCCCGATCGGATGTCCGCGGGAGACCAGTCCTCCGGATACGTTCACGGGAATCTGACCGTCCCTGGCCGTCGCCCCGGCGGCGGTAAAAGGACCGCCCGCGCCCCGGTCGCACAGCCCGAGGTCCTCCACGAGGTGAATTTCGGCGAAGGAGGTGGCGTCGTGGAGTTCGATCAGGTCAAGGCTTTGCGGCGCGCAGTTCGCCATCGCGTAGGCCTTGCTGGAGGCCCGAAGCGGAGCACGGCTGCGGGAGCTGTCGGTGAGTCGAACGCCGCGCTGCCCGCCCGCAAGCGCATGTCCGCTGATCCGCACTGCCCGATTCCGGACATCGCTCGGCTGTCGCCGCAGGTAGCTGTCGGAGCACAGAACGACCGCTGCCGCCGCGTCACCGGTCGGTGCACACATCGCCCGCGTGAGCGGGTCACTGACCGGACGGTCGGCGAGAACCTCCTCGACCGTCAACGGGAACCGGTACTGGGCACGCACGTTGTCCACCGCATTGGTGTGGTTCTTGGCTGCGGCGGCTGCGATCTGCTCCACGGTGGTGCCGAATGCGCGCGCATGATCCTTGGCCCAGAGGGCGTAGCAGTCCATGGCGAAGGAGCCGCCCGAACCGTTGCCGAAGGTCGTCCCCAGCTCCGCCGCGAGCTCGTGATACGGCGCCCAGTACGAGTCCGGATCGAGGCTTCCGGCCGCGGCACCGATCGACTCGAGTACCTCGGAGCTCGGCCGCGAAGGGTCGTTCATCTTCTCGGCCCCGATGGCGATCGCCACCTCGTCGATTCCGGCCATGACATGCTTCCACGCTTCGTGGAATGCCAGCGAGCCGCTGGCGCAGCCACCTTCGACATTGATGATGGGCAGACCGGCAGGGAGCAGGCCCTCGACGGCCAGCGGCGTCAGCACCTCCTGGCCGCGGCACGCACGCTGGCCCCAGAAGTCCATCATGTAGTTGCTGAACCAGACATGGGTCAGCAGCTCCGGATCCACCTGCGCATCGGACAGGACGTTGCGCACGGCCTCGGCGACGAGGTCGGTGAAGCTCGATCCAGGCTGTCGACCCACCGGGGAGGTGCCGACCCCCAGGATGAACACATCGTCAGCGCGCATGAGATCTCCCTCGACGGTTCGGTCGAACCGCTCGTCCTGTCCGGCGCCGTTCCCGGGGTTCCGGGCGGTCCTCGGACACTCCATGGTCGCGAGATCGCTCTGTGATTGACCATGGAGGCGAGGACGAAGTCAGGGTCGCTTCGCCTGGAGCAGATCACAAACCGGGAGGCGAAGCGTCCTGGTTTGCTGCGCGTAGTTGAGCCTCGAGCTCCAGAGCCCAGGCAAGCTCGGTGATCGTCTCCGTGCTGCGGATGTCCCTGCCCGTCAAGGACTCGAAGCGAGAGAGGCGGTACCGGACCGTGTTGGGATGCAAGTACAAGGACTCGGCTGCGTGCCGAACGTTGCGGTCGTGGGCGAGGAACGCGCGAAGCGTCTCGATCAGGTCCTGGCCCGCCTGGGTTCCTGGGTCGAGTGGGGCCAGCACGCCGGCTGCCAGGTGTTCGGTCAGTGCGGAGCGCTCAGGCACGGCGATGCGCCACGAGGTCGCGCGCAGATCGAACAGCCCCGAGGTGCGTTGCTGGATCGCCCGCCAGATGCGTTGGGCCAGATCGGACGAAGCAGGCAGGTTCTGGACAGCCACGAAGGAACCGATGGCGATCAGGCTGTGTTGGGCGGCCTCGTGGGGAGCTTGTGCCACGAGGCCGACCTGTCGACCGGAGATCTGCGTGATGACAGCGTGGGCCAGACCCTTCGTGCCAGCGTTCTGGAGGATGCTCTCGATTCGCTCGTGCTCGCCTCCGGTGGACCTCGCGATCACGACCGCATAGGGCACCGAGACGTCGATACCGAGGGCTGTGGCTCGCTGGATCAGGTCGGGACCGTGAAGACCGGTTCGCAGCGCGTCCCGGATGAGGTCAGAGCGCCGGAACGTCTGCTTGACGGCTGAACGTTCGCCCTCTTCGCGGTAGGTGGCAGCCATGGCCACCATGAAGTTGTCACCGAGCTGCCAGAGCAGGGCGACGCCCTCCAAAGCGTCGGTGAGCGGTACTTGTTGGTCGACGCACAGAGCCACGAACCGCTGTCGTAGGACGTCGATGTTGATTCTGTAGCCGCGGATCAGGTCCTCAGCCGCCAGGCCAGCGGCAATGCGCCGTCGGACGTGGTCGAGCTTCGGCGGAATGAAGTCCGGCGTGGGCAGTGCTTGCCGTCGGAGAACCTCGACGGCTGCCAGACAGTTCGATCTCGCCGACTCCGTGAGGTCATCAGTCGGAACGTTGTGGTACGACGGCAACGTCCGGAGTATCTCTCTGACGGTGGTCTCGGCTAGGCCATCGACCTCGGCGTGCATCGACTCGGCTACGGGGCTCATGCTGATCGTCATCGGCTGTGCCGGTCAGAGGAGAGCCGATGGAGCTCGGCACCACGAGATGCTTGCTGGGCCGACACCTTCCGGCCAGAGCGGCCACTGGCGCGCCAGCAAAGCCGGAACGACAGGGGGAAGACCGGGTTGTCGTTGTTCATCTCATCTCGTCTCCGGGGCTCCCTCGGCTCCCGCGTTTCGAGATTCCGGGTCATGCCGAGAACACCCACCACGGTCTCCTCTCGTCGCAACAGTGTGCCTCCGACGGTCGGGCGAGGTCAAGAGAACCTCGGATGCCGACTTTGCCATGGTCTCGCCGAAGCTCACGAACTGACGCGCCCGATGGACCCCCCCGGCGGCAGCCGGGAAAGCTGGATGATCAGGTGGACGCCCGCCGTGGACGCGTTCGCGCCGCGATCGATCAGCTCTTGCTGGAAAGGCTTGTCCGACACACTCGGTCCGACGAGCGCGACCCGATGTGCACCTCGTGGAGCTCGACGACGGTGAGCCGGCGTGGGGCATCCGCTACCCGCAGGGATCGCTGACCGACGTCGGGAGGATCGAAGGGATTCCCGTGCGCTGCGTCGCGGCCGAGTGGATGTTCAGATTCAAGACGGCGTACCCGCCTGCGGCGAAGGATCTCCACGATGCGCTCGCCGACATGTTCGGGTTCGTCGTGCCCGCCATCCACACCTGACCGGGTACCGCCGGAGGGAGAAGCCCTGGCGCGGTCCGAATCGGCAGTTGAGCCCCGTCGAGCGGCGGGAGCTCACGGCAGGCACTGACTCCGCGGCTGGCCGGCCCGATGGACCAGGGTCGGCGTACTTCCGGGTCGGTCGTGGACCGGACATGATCGATCGTTACGTCAGGGGCCAGTTCGACGAGTCGGAGGCCGTCCGGGGTGATGTCGAGGACGCAGAGGTCGGTGATGATCCGCTGGATCACGCCTTTCCCGGTGTAGGGGAGCGTGCACTCGTTCACGATCTTGTAGCGCCGTCGCGTGCGACGTGCTCCATCAGGACGATGACGCGGCTGGCGCCGTGGACGAGGTCCATCGCTCCGCCCATGCCCTTGATCATCTTTCCGGGGATCATCCAGTTGGCGATGTCGCCACCGGCTGACACCTGCATGGCGCCGAGGATCGCCGCGTCGACCTTGCCGGCACGGATCATACCGAAGCTCAACGCTGAGTCGAAGAAGCTGGCCCCGGCGCGGACCGTGACGGTCTCCTTGCCGGCGTTGATCAGGTCGGGATCGACGGCGTCCTCGGTCGGGTAGGCGCCAGTGCCGAGGATGCCGTTCTCACTCTGGAGCACGAGCTCGACGTCGTTGGGGACGTCGTTCGGCACCAGCCTCGGCAGTCCGATGCCGAGGTTGACGTAGTCGCCATCGGCGAGCTCCGCCGCTGCACGTGCGGCCATCTGCTCACGGGTCCAGGCCATCTCAGCGCAGCTCATTCTGGTCGTGCGTCGTGCTGACGGTGCGCTTCTCGATGCGCTTGTCGGCGGCCTGCTCGGGTGTCAGGGGAACGACGCGGTGCACGTAGACGCCGGGGAGGTGGACGTGATTCGGGTCGATGTCACCGGGCTCGACGAGTTCCTCGACCTCGGCGACCGTGACCCGGCCGGCCATCGCCGCGAGGGGGTTGAAGTTGCGAGCGGCGTCCTTGAAGACGAGGTTGCCGTGGCGGTCACCCTTCCAGGCGCGGACGAGGCCGAAGTCTGAGACGATCGCCTCCTCGAGGACGTACTCGCGCTCGCCGCCGGCCGTGTCGAAGGCCATGACCGGCTTGACCGGGGACTTCTGGACGACGACACCGGTCGGGTCGTACCGCCAGGGCAGACCACCTTCGGCGACCTGGGTGCCGACACCGGTGCGGATGTAGAAGCCGGCGATGCCCGAGCCGCCGGCACGCATGCGTTCGGCGAGCGTCCCCTGGGGGATGAGTTCCACCTCGAGCTCGCCGGACAGGAACTGCCGGGCGAACTCCTTGTTCTCGCCAACGTACGACGCCACGACTCGCCGGAGCCGGCCTGCGGTGAGCAGCAGTCCGAGCCCCCAGTCATCGACGCCAGCGTTGTTGGAGACGACCTCGAGGTCGCTCGTGCCGGTCGGGCGTTGGTCGACCTGGCTCACAACCTGGAACTCTCTCGGGTGGCCATCGTGGCCCGCGTTATCGTGCCCGCAGCGATGCCCCGGCTCTTCACCGGCCTCCGGATCGCACTAGCAGGGTCTTTCATCATGTTGTACGTCGGCGAAGTTCTCGGCGGAAGCGGGGAGGGGCTTGGGTTCCGGATCGTCCTGACGTCTCAGACCGGTGAGTACGACTTGTTGTACGCAGCGATCGCATGCTTCGCGGTGTTGGGTGTCGTCGGCGATCGCTTGCTCCTGATGGTCGGTCGCCGCCTCACCCGCGGCCACGAACTGGAGGTACTTGGCGATGCGCGGTAATGCGTCGTTGCGATCCACGTCGGTCACGCTGGCCCTGGCCGGTGCGGCAGGGGTCCTGTTGGCATGGTGGATCGCCACAACCGACGCCGGTGGCGGCGGGGGCCGCATTGCAAGCCCCCTGGACACGGCGACGGAGGGTTGGAACCTGCTGACGGACTCGGTCTTCTGGGATGCTGCGGCGGTCACTGCCCTTCGGGGCGGCGCCGGCCTGCTGCTCGCCGTGATGGTGAGCGTCGGCGCGGCCTTCGCCCTCGCTCGTAATCGTTTCGTCAACGCTGCCGCCGAACCCCTCGTCAGCCTGCTCTATCCCGTGCCGCGGGTCGCGCTGTTCCCCATCGCGACACTCGCCTTGGGTTTCGGCGCGGCTCCGCAGATCTCACTGGTAGCCCTCGAGTGCTTCTTCCCGCTCACGGTGACGCTCTACGCCGGCTTGCGGTCGGTCGACCGCAACGTCATCTGGCTCACCTGGAACGCGGATGCTGGGAGGCTGCGGACCGCTGGGATCACGCTGAGGCTCGCCTTGCCGTCGCTGTTCACCGGGTTCCGGATCACCGCACCGCTGATGCTGACCCTCGCCGTGGCAACCCAGATGTTCACCGGTGGGTCAGATGGCTTGGGTTATCTGATCGTGGACGCCACCGCCAGGCTCCAGACCGCGACGCCATCGCCATCGCCATCTTGGTGGGAATCTTCGGGTTCTGTATCGACCGCTTGATCGTGCTCATGGAGCGGGCCACGGCCGGGACTGCTGCACCGGTAGGCGACATCTAAACCTGAATCCACCGATGTTGCCGTTGTCTGATCGGCGTGTGAAATACGAAATGCCCTTGTGTTGCAGGAAATTGGGACTATTTGACATCTGGCGTTCCGCCATGACCAGCGCGGTCTTGACCGCTGGTCTGACGTTTATTGTCGTCGCAGCACAAGCGCTGTCGGCTGTCTTGGTCCAGGCGGACGCTCCGCGAGGGATTGTGAGAGCCGTGGAGGCCATCGACCCTCCACAGTGGTAGTTCTTCATCTTCATTGTGGTGCTCTCCATCGTCCTGGGAGCTTTCATCGACGGACTGTCACTCATTCTCGTGACGCCCGTCATGCTCCCGCTCGTCGATCACGTGGGCATGGATCCCTACATCTTCGGCATCCTGCTCTTCTTGCTGGTTGAGCTGGGCCAGATCACTCCGCCTCTTGGCATCGACCTGTTCGTGCTGAAATCACTTTCTCGAGACACGACCTTGGGTGAGATCTTCCGAGCGGCACTGCCTGTCTGCGCCATGATCATCCTCGTGGCCGTCATCGTCTTCCTCGAACCATCAGTAGCCTTCTTCCTACCTGACAGCATGGCTGGATGACCGGCTCGACGTCGCCCGGTGTGGGTCAGCGTTGTGGTATGTGATCGGGACGCTGCTGAGGTCCGCGTGGCGGTTGCGGAGGCGGTCGTTTCACTCGAGGAGCGGGCGCGGATGCGGAGCGTGGTGGCGCGCGAGTCGCGGTGGGTGAAGACCGTGGCGACCATGCCGCGGACGTCGACTTGGCGCACGCCGTTGGTGCCGGTACGGGTGTAGAGGGCCTCGCGCTCGATGAAAGCCAGCGCGTCCTTGACGGCTGCGTTGTGAGCTCGTTCGATCGCGGCCGACGTCGACGGATCGGCGACCGCCCACAAGGCCGAGACCGACTTGACCGGTGAGAACGTCAGGTCGTACCCGGCCACCGCGGTGGTCTTGGGCCGGGAGTACAGCGCCACCGCGGAGGCGAGCTCGCGGGCATCGGCCGGTTCCCGGCCGTGCTCACGCACGAAGTACTCGCGCGCCACCACGCTCCGCATCCGCGCCCGCTCCTCGAGTGAAACGACCGCCTCCCGAGGCCGCCCTGCGACGACGTTGAGGTCCTCCAGACGGCGGGCGACCTCGATCCGAAATGGCGGGACGTCGGCCTCATAGACCTTGAACGGAGTGCCCAACTGACGGGCCTGCTTGATGGCGGCGGTCGACGCCGAGTCGGCCAGCTGGGCGATCCTGGAATCGGCCAACGGATGGAACCCAAAGCCGAACAGCGCCTTCATCTGCTCGGCCGTGACGGGGTCGCCCTCGTCCAGGCCGTCGATGCCTGCCATCCCCGCGCCCATCCACTGGCCGGGGGTCTCACCGTGATCGGTGTAATACGTCGCCAGCGGCGTGTGGCCCTTCTCGGTCGCATCCATCGCAGCAACCTGCCGGGTCAGGTAGTCGTACCCCGACCCAGCCGTCAGCTTGTGGATCGACATCGTCACGCGCGGTAAGGCCACGGAGATACCGCGCGGCGGTCAGTGGTTCATCGTTCAACTACCGAGGATGCAATAGGTGTGTGGGGGTTCGTTGGTCCGGTCGAGGTCCGGGGGACGAGGTCGAGACGTGTCGGCAGGGGAGTGTCCACTGGAAGAGTGGCTCAGGGCCTTGACGGTCAAGGACGTCGTCGAGGTGAGGAGCAGATCATGGGCCGATCGATCCGACAGCAGGCGCGAACGAAGGCGTTGCAGGCGCAGGAGTTACGGCGTCGCGAGCGCGCGGCCGCTGAAAGGCGCAGGTCGGCGCTCGGAGTGGAGGTCGCGGTCACACTCGAGGAGCGCGACGAGCTCGTACGCAGGCTGGACCTGCCGGCGGGTCGGGCAGTGCTGAAGCTGACCCGTGAGGAACGGGTTCCAGTCTCGGAGCTGGCTGAGTGGATCCCGGATCTGACCGGCAGTGAGGCCAAGCGGCTGCGGGCGCTGGCCGAGGCTGCGGAACAGGACGCAAGCGCCGTGGTAGTCGCGGAGCCGTGAGCAGGGGCCTGGTCGACGCCGTGGCGGACGAGTCGGCCCGCGCGCGGTTCGCGGCCAAGCTCGTCGAGGTGCCGGGTTCGGAGTCCTGTTGTGGGTCGGGACGAACCGCTAGGCCGGTGGTGTCTTCCCGCGGCCCGCGCGATCGCCGAAGGTGGTCCGACAAAGTGATCACGAACGGCGGAGGCGCCGCCACGGAGGTCGGAAGAGAGCCGCCCGAGTGTACCGACGCGGGAGGACCGATGATGAGCAGCCGGACACCGACGCCGGACATCTGGGTGGGGCTCGCTGTGGCCGCCAGCTCGATCGGCGCGGCCGCCGTGGTGTGGTTGCTGGCCACACGCCTGGGGGCGGACACCTACAGCTCGGGGCCGTCCAGCCGCCGGCGGAGGAAATCGTAAACGACTCTCGCGGCCGTCCTCGATGTGCTAATGGTGGCGATGATCGCCGCGAGGAACGGGTTTGTTGCGAGCACTCCGAGAACCACGATCGCCGCACAGAAGCTGACATACGCCGCAGCCACGCGCTCGTCGATCTCGACGGGCCACTCGTCCGCGTCCATGCCGTTGGATGCGACCTGGGCGCTTGCCTCATGGAAGAGCGCCTCGAAGACTTCGTCCTCGGCAAGACCGTCTAGCGCCTCCTGCAGAACGGTCTTGAGCTCGGCCTCGGCAGCGTCCTCCGCGGCCGGTTTCTCTGTAGAGACTCGAGCGAGGGCGAGTAGGGGCTCCGGGTTCGCGCGCACCTGACTCGCCACTCCGACGCTGGCCGTCTCTAGCATACGTGAGATGCCCTCCGCCATCGCGGGATATGACTCTGAGGCGCGAGCGGCGGCGCTGATCTTCTCGACAAGCCTGTCGACATCGAAGTCGAGACGGTCTGCGATCCGCGAGTCAGTCAGCGTCGCCTGGATCCTCCGAGCCGTCTCCGCGGCCCGCTGGGCGGCAGCCGGATTAGGTGGGTTTTCCATCACGCGAGCAGCCATGCGCCGGATCGCCTCGAGGTCTTCAGGCCTCATGCCGTCCATCGGATCACCTCGCCGTAGATGTGCTGACGAGATTACTGGGCTTCCATGCTCACTTCACCTGGCTCTGAATCGCCGACACACCTTATGTCAACTCATGTCTCGGCTCGGGTCTACGGTCGACGTCCTCCCGAGCATCTAGCTCCTCGTAGACGCGATCCGGCAAGAGCCACCCCAGCCAATCGATGCTGGCCAATTGAGCTTCCGTCGGGGGCTGGGTGAACAAGGCGCCATCATGATCGACCCTTGCTGCTGAGAAGCCGATGTTGAACTTGATGACGTCGTGAGTGCTGAGGGCGTTGTCTCGAACGTGGAAGGTCAGCGCGACCCTCGCCGTCTCGGGGTCCTCTCCTACGGTTCGTCGCAGCTCCTCGACTGACACGTCGTGACCCCAGAGAACCTCTCGGGTTTGGCCTGGTGGGATGACGAGCACGTTCGCTTGGGAAAGTGATGGCGACCCCGCCTTCCAGTCTGCGACAGCGATCTTGGCGACCTGGTCCGAGATGTTCTCAAAGTGGAGCGTGACTCGCCTTCTCACCTGGGCGCCCGGCCCCACCTTGTCCAGCATCAGCTTTCCAGGCTCTTCCCAGATGAGGGTGTAGGTCGGCCGGGCGCGTCGGTCCGCAGATAGACGTCGAGGTCTCCCGACGATGGA